>NZ_NIZW01000032.1 GCF_002727185.1 Rhodopirellula bahusiensis | reverse complement strand
GCTCAATCGCTTCCGAGCGATCCTAATACGATGGGATAAGAAAACTCAAAACCATCTTGCTGGGCTACACATCGCTCTGGCCTATTTTGTCTACAGTAGAATCGGGGTTCTCGGATAGGTTCTTAGTCGCGAAGGGATCCAAGCGAAGTTTTCCCACGGTCGGCCGACCAATCACTTTCGTTGAGCAACCCAATCGACCATGAGGCGACATCACTCCAAGTCGCGTTGCCGGCGCAATCCCAGACCTGGACTTTCCAATCGCATTCTTCGCGACTCGGAAGTCGGCTGCCCGCATACTCGACGAACAGTGTTTGATCGGATTCTACCTTGCCGGAATCCCAAAGGTCACCGATGTCGGATCCAAGCTGCTTTTCCGAAGAGGCGACGAGCAACCGATACGCGGCCTGCGATTGTCCCCGTTGATCCGACGTGACCTGCCAGTTCAGCCGAGGCTGAGTGATGTCGATCCCGGTCGGATTCTCGAGGTACTTGCACCGCAGTCGCTGTGGCTCGAGAGCGGAAACGGATGCGGCGGCGACAGTGGTTGCCGCGAAAAACAGAAGGGATAGGAGGGTCTTCAATGGTCAAACCGGGATGGGGGAAAGCTCAGCAAAACGCCCTCTGCCGCGTCAAATTGAAGAGAAACAGTGCTGACTGGCGTCGATCTTGCCAGCCAACCTTATTCACGCAAGACTCGGCTAAGGGATGTGAAAACCTTCGTCCGGCGAACTAGCGTCGCCAGGACAGCCCCAATCTAGCTCGACGCTGTGCGGTAAACCTTTGCGATTGCGCAAACAACCAGCACGATCGTGCCAAGTCCATAGAGGAGTGGGGTGGCCGGGGAGGTTGCGCTGGATTCAGTGCTGGACCCACCCTTCGCTTCGCGTGCCACCCTGGAGGTCGTGCCGTTTTGAAGTGTCGTGCTCACGCACGTCTGGCGAACCTCGCCCGTTGGCAACGGGCTAGTCGATTTTGCTGTAGGTTGGCCACTCTTGGCCGACATCCGCAACTTGGACGGGCAAGAGTGCCTTTTTATACCCCACATCTCGAAACACCAAAGATTAGTGTCCGATCAGAGTGGATTAGTGTTCCACCAGAGCGGTCAAGGGAACACTAATCGCCGCTAATCAAACACTAATGATTCCTCGGCAAGGGATGTTTAGCCTTAAACCGCTTGTATTCCCAACGCAAGCGGCTCCCAAAAGATGTGGGGTACAAAAAGGCAAGAGTGCCCATCCTACATGCGTTAAAACCCCATTGCCGACTCGACCAACAAGCCACAGCGGGAGGGGGCGGAAAGCGAGCTTTCCGATGAGGGAGTGCGTGCCATTTCCCATGCTCAGCCCTCACCCTCGCGTACGCCTAAACGGTGTCGCTGCGGAGCGTTGATTCTTAGTCTTTGTTGGCTTCGAACAACGCTGTGAATTCTTCTCGCAGGTCTCGCTCATCGGCTGCCAAGTTCACTGTTTCACCGGGATCGGAATCCAAGTCGTACAGCTCAATGGGCCCCTCGATGTCGTACCGAACGGCTTTCCATTTACCGCGACGGGCCGCTTGGTAGACTTCGCCGACCACTCCGGAATTCGGGTCTCCGGCTTGCTTGCCAAATTCCCAGTACAGAGTCCGATCGGGCAACGGTCGTGGGGCGTCGCGAAGACGCGGTAGCACGGACACTCCGTTCGTCTTGATTCGCGGAACAACGTCGAAGGAAACTCCTGCGATGTCAGCGAAGGTTGGCAGCACATCGGCGAACGCCCACGGCGTATCGTCCACTCGTGGAGACTGGATGGCAGCGGGCCAGTGGGCGATCATCGGAACGTGAATGCCGCCGTCGTACAAGTCACGCTTCATCCCTTTGTAGGGTTCTGAAGCACGAAAGAATGTCGGGTCACCACCACCTTCATCGTGCGGTCCGTTGTCCGAAGTGAAGAGGATCAACGTGTTGTCCGCGACGCCTTTGGATTGCAACGTTTGGTAGATCTGGCCAACGTATGCATCAAGTGCCGTCACCATACCGGCTAAAGTCGCATGCGGGCGTTCAACATGCTCAGGGTAATACCAAGCGTATTTGTCTGACGCGGTCCCATTGGACATGCCGCCATAGCGGGTCTCGGGAAACGCATCCTTGTAGCGTTCGACAAACTTGGCTGGCGCGGCCAGTTCAGCGTGAGGGGACGAGTACGCCAAAAGTACGAAGAACGGATTTTTGTGATCTTGTTCGATGTACTGGATCGCTTCGTTGGTGAACAAAGCTTGTGCGTACGCACCCTTCTTTCCGCCCTCGTTTTCCTCGATTCGAATCTTCTTGCCGTCACGCCACAAAATGGTTGGGTATTGCCGGTGCCCTTCCAAAATCGAGTACATGCCGTACCAGGTATCAAACCCCATCGCCAATGGATCCGTCACTCCCATCTGAGAACCGATGGAATACTTACCAAACAATGCCGTGTCGTAACCGGCGTGCTTCAACACATGAGCAATCGTGACGTCGATGTCTTTCAGTTGGACCGTGTTGGAATTGTTGTCCATCAATCGTCCATCGCGACCGGTGAACAAAGACACGCGGGATGGCGAGCAAACCGTGTTGCCTGAATAGGCCTGCGTGAACCGGATTCCGTTGGCGGAGAGTCGATCCAGATGAGGCGTTTGAATCGGGGTGTCACCATACGCTCCGATTTGATTGAAGCCCAGGTCATCCGCCAAAATCAAGACAATGTTCGGCGGTTCGGCACCAGCATCATCAGCCGTGGCGGACGACGGCATGCATGCGAAAAACGCCGTTGTCCATGCCAACAAAACCGACTGCCAGTGAGCTCGATGCGACATCATCATTCCGGGGAAGTGTTGGGAATCGTGTTCTGAATCACGCGAAAGTGGCGGTCCACTTGCGTCACTCGAACAACGCGAGAATCTGATCAGCCACGACTTGATGACCGGCTCGGTTGGGATGGTTGGACTGCGAGAGATAGTCCGTGACATCATCGCCATCACCTACCAAACGTCGGAATTCCGAGTACGAATCCACCAGCGGCAGGTCAAACTCACCAGCCAACTGCCGGATCGATTCAGCATGTTTCGCGAGAGGTGAGTTGGGATCCAAGATGTTTTCCTTGGAATCCGGAGTCGGCGTCAGCAAGACAACCATGACGTCTTTTGTCACCGCCTGCTTGATCATCTCTCGCCAGCAATCCTGAGCAGTGTCCACGCCGACGCGACGATCATTCAAACAGTAGTCGATGAAGATGACATCGGGCTTCAACGACAACACATCGTCCGCGAATCGCTTGGACCCACTGACCGAGTTCTCGCCGCCGATCGCGGTGTTGCAAACATCGATCACCGCGGTTGGATAACGCTCGCAAAGTTCTTGGTGAAAGAGCACCGGGTACGAATCAAAACGCCGAACAATCGGCGTGCGGAAATACCCGGCGGGGACGGAATGCCCGTGAAAGACAAATCGAACCAAGCGGTTGTTCGGCCAGGTTTGTTTGAGCTGTTGCTTCAGATCAGCGAAAGGGTTGGCTTCCGTGGGCTGGACTTTCTCAGCCGGTGCTGTCGCTGCATCTTTGGCTTGGCAGGGAACTCCTTTTGCGAAGGCAACCAGTGTCAAGACAATCAACGCACGAACAAGAATCTGCATGGAACCACTGAAAGGCAAAGGATGGAGGTCGAGTCTACGAAACCGAAATCTCAAACTGGATTTCGCTGACGTTTCCGCCAGGATACTCCACAACCAGAGGTACCGCTTCCATTCCAGGCACCATGTTGAAAACACGCGACGAAGCACCACTGGACTGGACACCACTCGACTGGGCACCACCGTGGATTGCAAACGGCACATTGCACTTGCAGACGACTGTGCCCTCCGGCTTTTCAATCTCAATCTGGTTCTTGGAGACTCTTCGGACCGTTTCGCTAGTCGCTGAAACGATGGGAACGATCAAAGCAAACGCATTTGCTTGGCGATCGGATTGGGCTGGTGAGGCGGTAATCAGCACGCGTTCACGTTCAATGCGATAGCTCAACTGGCACTGGGAATTTGGCTCGTCGTCGATCTGCCGGTCTTCGTCCTGCAGCGTCGTTGTGACGTCGAATCGGACTTGGTCATCCGTTGCATTGGAGGTCACGTTGGCTTTGAGGTCGTACAGATTCGTGAACCATCCCGCTTCGTTGCGTCGTTCCAATCGAGTCGTGAGCGGGAAGTCCTCGCCGGGTTGCGGTTGTTGATTCAGCGGTTCGACTTGGATGTAACGAGCCATGCTGGATGCCAACAACGTGCCGACTTGGGCGTGATGAAGGACCGCGAGCGAGCCGCCAGTGGGTTGCTGGATGTGATCGGCCGATTTGGTTTTGTAGATGGAGTCATACGCCGACACGGTTGCTCGCCATGGGCCTTTTGCTGCCAACCAAACATCCAGTTCGGCGAAGTGCTTGACACCATCCGACGTCACTCGAGGCAACGGTTTCAGTTCGTGTTTCGTCGCCGTCGGCTGTGTCTTGTCCAGCACCAAAGCCATCGCTTTGGCGTGTGCAAAGGTGTGGTGGATGCAGGGTTTGACCCCGTGAGAGACGTAGTGAGGACCGCCGTGCAGCAGGCCGTCTGCCGTGCATCGTTTCAGCAGTTCCGCATTCTTGATCGCGGCGGTTTCGAATGCTGGATTGCGATCAGCCATCAATGCGAACGCGGGTTGGCATCCATCCGCGGTTCGACTGCCCCAATAAGACCATTTGGCTGAACGAGTTCCCCAACTGTTGTCCCAGGCACCATCGGGCAGCATGAATTCCAGGTGCCCATTCATCGACTGAGTCAACAAATCCAGCAGCGATTCATCACCGACTTCCAAGGCGTAAAGCACCACGCCATTGAGTGACTCTTCCACGTTGTAACCAAGATCAACCGGCAGCAGTCCACGACCGCTGCGATTGTCGTTGGGCTTTCCCTCTCCCCAGAGCAGCTTGTTCGGTTCGGTGAAAAACTCTTTGACTCGGACCGCGAGCTGCTGGCTGCGTTCGGTGTACTTGGCATTGTTCAATACGCGGCCGAACAAATGAAAGCCGTAGACGGCCGTCATGCCGTAATTCAGATTCGTGAAATCAATTTTTCGAAAGTCGCTGAACAAGTACCCGCCGGCTGCTTCGTCCAAGCGTTGTTCCCAGGCACGCTTTTCGTCGGCATCTAGGACTTCACCGTGGTAGTGCAGTGCTTCGGCCAACGCGATCGCGCCAAAGATGGTGGTCCCGCGCCAAGAACGAGGGTTGATATCGTTGGTCCAGCTACCATCTTCTCGACTGACGTTGTTTTCCGCCCACGCGTACACATTCCGTGCCGCGTCCAAGTACTTCTGTTGGCCGGTCGCATGAGCCAAGTGAAGAAACGGGTACAAGGCATCGCTGCATCGACCGTGGATGTGACTGCAGGAGTCACATTGGAGAGCACCGTGCGCGGACGGATCATCAGGTGCAACGGTTTGGCGGCGGATCATGCCATCGCACCAATCCACCAGCAAAGACTTCGCCAGCGATCGCAGATCCGAATGTTCCTGCTCGGGCAATCGGTTCTGTGACGCAGCATCCGAGCCACTCGCCAAGAGGGGACGCGTCCCCAGCAACTTGTTCGCACTTACCAGTCCGCCAAGAATGCCGAGCGAGGTCATTCCGGCAAATTCACGTCGATCCATGGAGTGGTCTTTGTATCGTTCATTGGGGAAGGGGAGTGGGGAGTGTAGATGGCCATTGCCTGCGGGCCATTCTGATCAGGTGGGTACCGAGTCTGATCAGGTGGGTACCAAGGAAGCACAGTGCCGAAAATGCGTTGACTCAGGGATGAACGAATAACGATGAGTAACGACTGAAACTCGACACTTACATCCTGACATGGACGCGACCTGTTGCGTTGTTTTCGCGAAAATCCACGCAAATTTCCGAAAAGTGAAACGTCATAGGAATTGGATCGCAAAAATGGGATCGTTCGCCGGGAGAATCACAGAGGCATCGTGCGAGCTCGGACTCCATCGAGACTTGCCGCTGTGCTTTCAAATGATCCCGTTCGATCTACACTGATCGAATCCCGCCTACCACCCTGCCGCCGAACGCTGATCAACACCTATGCCATTCCAACGGGGCTATCTCCCAAATCGGTTCGCCCGCGAGACGTGCATGCCACCCGTCTTGATGCTGGCCGCCGCCCTTTGCACCACGGTTCTCGGTTCGCTAACGCCAATTCGCTCGCATGCTGAGGACGTCGATCGCGGGACCGAGGATACCGAATCGGTTTTCATCGCGGACGAATCATCGGTCTCGTTCAGTCGCGACATCCGGCCGTTGCTTTCGAACCGATGCTTCGCCTGCCACGGTCCAGACGCCGATTCGCGAGAGGGAGGTTTGCGACTGGACCAGCCCGATGGAGATGAGGGGGCGATTGGATACGCGATCGAACCTCACTCGGTTGAAGACAGTGAAGTTTGGCTCCGGATCACTGCCGATGATGAATCGATGTTGATGCCGCCGCCGGATTCACACTTGGAGCCGTTCAACGAAGAAGAGACGGAACTGATTCGGCGATGGATCGAAAGCGGTGCTGTTTACGAAGACTTCTGGGCTTTCCGAGCCCCAGAACGGCCCCAACCACCGGTGACCCAACATGCTGAGTGGAGTGCACAAACGGTCGATCAGTTTGTGCTTCGAAAGCTTGAGTCGCAGCAGCGTCGCCCATCAGAAGAAGCCGACGCGAGAACTTTGCTGCGACGAGTCACTTTCGATTTGACGGGGCTGCCACCCAGCCGAGAAGCGATCCGCCAGTTTGAATCGGCCTACGCCAACTCACCCGAATTGGCGTGGGAAGAATTGATCGACGACCTGCTTTCGCGTCCTCAATTCGGAGAACACATCGCCCGCCACTGGCTGGACCTGGTGCGTTTCGCTGACACGAACGGGATGCACAAAGACTTTTATCGCAACCACGTCGCCTATCGCGATTGGGTGATTCGGTCTTTCAACGACGACCTTCCGTACGACGAATTTGTTCGAGACCAGATCGCTGGCGATTTATATCCTCAGCCGACGAAAGACCAACTGATCGCATCCGGATTCAATCGGTTGCACTTGATCATCGATCGCGGAACCGCGTTGCCGGAAGAAAGTCACGTCAAGAATGTGTTGGATCGCGTCACCGCCGTCGGCACCGCATTCATGGGACTGACGGTTCAGTGCGCACAGTGCCACGACCACAAGTTTGATCCCATCACCCAGAAAGATTTCTTCTCGCTGTACGCGTTTTTCAACAACATCGATGCCCAACCCGAAACCAACCCGCGAAAAGTCGTGGATGGTTTCCAAGAGCCTTTCGCTCGATTCCCCACCGATGCTCAGCAAGCCGAACTGGATCGCCTGGATGCGGAATTGGCCAAGCTCGATCAGCAGATTCGCTCGGAAGAGAAACAAACGAACCAACCCGAGGAGAAACTGAAATCGCGTTTGGAATCGCTTCAAAAACAACGCGGTCAGGAGCAACGTGATCGAGATGCCGTCGAGCGTTCGGTCGAAAAAGCGATGGTGATGAAGGAACGCGACGAGGTCCGAAAGACGTTCGTTCTGATTCGCGGGCAGTACGACGCTCCCGGGGAAGAAGTCCAACGCGGCGTCCCTGGATTCCTGCCGCCGCTGAAGCCCCAATCCGAAACACCGTCCCGCATGGATTTGGCGAATTGGATGGTGGCTCCTGAAAACCCGCTGACCGCACGCGTGGCGGTGAACCGTTTCTGGCAACTCTTTTTCGGCGTCGGGCTGGTCAAGACGTCCGAGGACTTTGGCAACCAAGGCGAGGTCCCAAGCCATCCTGAATTGTTGGATGAATTGGCGGTGTCGTTTGTCGAGTCAGGATGGGATGTCAAAGCGTTGCTCAAGCGAATCGTGATGAGCAAAACGTATCGGCAATCTTCGCGAGCCACTCCGGATGAGTTCAAAGCGGACGCGGAAAATCGGTTGCTCAGTCGCGGCCCACGCTATCGGTTGGATGCCGAAATGATTCGCGATCAAATTCTGTTTTCGAGCGGACTGCTGTCCACGCGAATGCACGGACCGAGTGTCAAACCTCCGCAGCCGGACGGGTTGTGGAAAGCGGTTTCGATGACGGGCGAACGTTTCCGGCCCGACCAGGGCGAATCGATCTATCGTCGCAGCATCTACACGTTCTGGAAACGTGCGATGCCGCCACCGCAAATGACCATCCTCAACGCACCCAATCGTGACGCTTGCATTGCTCGCCGCGAAAGAACCAACACGCCGACCCAGGCTTTGTTGCTTCTCAACGAAAGCGAATACCTTCGGGCTGCCCGGCAATTGGCTCAGTCCACTTTGGCTGAACCTGCCGAGGACCGAATCCTGTTCGCCTATGAAACCGTCACGGCCAAACTCCCAGATTCGAAAGAGGTCGACGTTCTGCAAACGCTGCTGAACGATTTGCGTGACGAATACGCCAGCTCACCCAAACTGGTTGACGATTTGTGCGAGGGAGTGTCCGTCGACTCGCCTCAAGACAAAGTTGAACTCGCCGCTTGGACGGTGCTGTGCAACACGCTCTACAACCTCGATATCACCAAGACCAAAGATTGAATCGCCATGCATAATCACATCAGCTCGACAAGCGAAAATCGTCGTCGGTTCTTGGCCAATGCCGGCATGGGACTGGGGACGACAGCGCTCGCATCGTTGGTCTTGGGACCAAAGCTCGCAAGCGCCGCGGCCCCCAGCGCCGCGTCCGGTGCACCATCCGATATCCCGACGGGTTGCCACTTTGCCCCCAAAGCAAAACGCGTGATCTTCTTGTTCATGGCGGGAGCTCCCAGCCAAATCGACTTGTTCGATTACAAGCCGGAACTGGTTAAACAGTTCAACCAACCGTTGCCGCCATCGGTCAGCCAAGGCCAGCGTGTGACCGCCATGACACGCGGCAAAGAACAACTGATCGTCCCCAGTCGCTTTGGTTTTTCGCAACAAGGCGAAAGCGGCATGTGGATGAGCGATCTGTTGCCACACCTTTCGACGCAAGTCGACAAGTTGTGCTTCATTGATTCGATGCACACCGAATCGATCAATCACGACCCGGGCAAAACCGCGTTCTGCACCGGAACGGAACTGCCAGGCAAACCAAGCATGGGAGCCTGGTTGAGCTACGGATTGGGAACGCTGAACAAGGACTTGCCAGACTACATCGTGATGCCATCGGCTTACTGGAGCGGCAAGGTCAACGTGCAAGCGTTGTACTCGCGTCTCTGGGGCAGCGGTTTCTTGCCGTCCAAGCACCAGGGCACCAGCTTCCAAACGTCGGGCGATCCGGTTCTGTTTCTTTCCAACCCCAGCGGCATTGATCCAGCGATTCGGCGGCGCATGCTCGATTCGCTTGGCGACCTCAACCGCAAACACTTCGGTGAGATCGGTGACCCCGAAATCGAAACAACCATCGCTCAACAAGAGATGGCGTTTCGGATGCAAACGTCGGTCCCCGAACTGACGGACATCTCCGACGAGTCTCCCGAGACACTGGCGATGTACGGCGAAGAAGTGAACAACCCGGGTTCTTACGCCCGCAACTGTTTGCTGGCCCGTCGGATGGCAGAACGCGATGTTCGCTTCATCCAGTTGTTCCATCGCGGGTGGGATCATCATTCGAAGCTGCCGGCGAACTTGCCCGGGCAGTGCCAGGATGTTGACCAACCGACCACAGCGCTGCTGAAAGATCTCGAGCAACGTGGATTGCTCGAAGACACCCTGGTGGTTTTCGCCGGTGAATTCGGCCGAACGGTTTATGGCCAGGGCAAATTGGACATGGACACCTATGGTCGCGATCACCACCCCAGGTGCTTCACTGCTTTGTTGGCAGGCGGCGGCGTCAAAGGCGGGATACGACACGGTGCGACGGATGAGTTCAGCTACAACGTCGTTGCCGACCCGGTTCATGTTCGTGACCTGCATGCCACGATGCTTCATCTTCTTGGCGTCGACCACAAACGGCTCACATTCCCGTTCCAAGGACTGGAACAGAAATTGACCGGAGTCGAGCCCGCTCGAGTGGTCAAAGAGATCATTGCCTAAATCGATTCAAAGGCTTCTCCGGTAAAGCCGACCTCTTGGCATCGAAGAGGTCTGGCTGGGGAGAGTCGTGCCGTTTTGAAGTGCTGCGTCAGTACTGTCTTGAGAACCCCGCCCGCGCAGCGGTCGTGCAGTTTTATTTCACCCTCCCTTTGGGAGGGTCGGCCCGCCTCGGGCCGGGGAGGGTTACGCGCTGGTTCCGATGCTCGACCCTCCCCTCGCTTCGCTCGACCCTTCCAGGGGGAGGGTGATGATAAACGCTTGGCAACACAGCAGTTAAAACCTGCACGACCTCTTACGGGAGGGGGCGAAAAGCGGTCTCAGAATGCTGCTCGGCCTCGCGGGAGGGTGATGGCATCAATGATTTCTGAGAAAACTCTTCAATTCAGATGAATTTGCGCAAATTGTGTGAACATTCTCAGGAATGAATTCGGTGACGATTTTCTCGCTGTCTTTCGAGCGAGCATTGGCATCACCGTTTTCTTATCGCACTCTTGAGAATCTTCAATGGAATCCACTTCCCAACACCCGCACCGCGGGACTCGCGTGGGGTTCACGCTGGTTGAGCTCCTCGTTGTCATCGCCATCATCGGAGTGCTGGTCGGCTTGCTTCTGCCCGCTGTCCAAGCCGCCCGCGAAGCCGCTCGACGGATGAGCTGCAGCAACAACTTCAAGCAGCTCGGTCTGGCCCTGCACAACTACCATTCCGCCTACAACAAACTGCCAATGCATGGCGGCGGAACCCACCCCACGGTTGCCACTCATCCGTGGGTCAACACAACGACCGGTAACAACATGCGACTGAGCATGCTGGTTGGATTGATGCCATTTGTCGAGCAACAGGGACTTTGGGAGTTGATTGCCAACCCGAACGACTTCGACAGCGACGGCACAATTGATTTTCCTGCCATGGGACCAACACCTGAAAACATCGACTACGTTCCGTGGGCAACCGACGTCCCAACGCTGCGTTGCCCAAGCGATCCTGGCAAAGGATTGCCTTCATTGGGACGGACCAACTACGCCGCCAACCTGGGCGACTCAACTGACTACATGCGTGATGGATTCGTGTATGTACGGAACGATTCGCCGGTTCTGCCATACGCAGCCACCTCGGCCACTTCCCAGCGAACCAACGCCGCCCATCGTGGCATGTTCGTTGTTCACAAGTTGACTCAGTTTCGTGATGTGCTCGATGGATTGTCCAACACCATTGCCATGGGCGAACTGACCACGGACTTGGGTGACAAAGACGCTCGAACCAGCCTGACCTCCGGTGGCACTTACAGCACCAACAACGACCACTGGACCATCGTTGTGACACCAAATTGGTGTGAGCAACACCTCGATCCCGAACGTCCTCAATTCTGGCGTCCCGAAGCTCCCGTTGTCGGAGCAACCTCAGGTCGCGGATACCGTTGGGCCAGCTTCAACCCAGTGTTCTCGATGGTGCACACGGTTCGGCCGCCGAACTCGGAGATTTGTTCCGCTGGTGCCGTCAACCGCAACAACCTGATGTCGGTGTCCAGTCGTCACCAAGGTGGTGCTCATATCCTGATGGGTGACGGTGCGGTCAAGTTCATTACCGATTCGATCGAAGCCGGAAATCAAACGAACCGTATGGTCTATCAATGGGGAACCGCGGCGTTCAACAACGCTCCTGGATCCGAAAGCCCTTATGGCTTGTGGGGAGCCCTGGGAACTCGTGCGTCACGCGAAGTCATCGACGGCGAATTCTGATCCACTTGATCGACACGCAAAAGGAAACGCCCGGTCAGCAATTGCTGACCGGGCGTTTTTTGTATCACCGAGCTGGTGCCCGACTCACTCTTTGGGTGGCTTCACGCCGTTCTTTTCCGAGCCAGCGTTCGCGGCTTCTTCTGCCGCGACCATTTCCTTGTACTCTTCGATGCTTTGTTCATCTGCGCTGTCTTTCACATTGACAGGCTGTGATCCGCCACACCCCAAGCAACTCATCATCAGTGCCAGGCAGCTGACTTTCTTCACACTCAACTTCATCGTATTACTCTGCGGAAAAGCGAATTATCAAACCAAAGGTTTCATAAAGAAAAGGGGATGATTGATCGCTTGAATCCTAGCATCACGATGCGATCCTGCGAACTCTTATTATTGAAGTAGCGAAAGCGAAACGCCAAATTCTTGAGGCCGAAAACAATCAGGAGTGTGATGCATCATGAGCCGTCTTGAGCCGTGTTCGCGGAGATCACTTTCCGATGGCTGGCGTGTTCTCGAGCCATTCATCGACGATGCTTGACAGACGTTGGACTTTGTCAGCGTCCTGTGCAGCGAGATTGTTTCTGTCATCTGGATCCTCCTGGAGATCGTAGAGTTCTTTGCCGCTTGGTCGGACGATCAGCTTGTCCCATCCGTCGATGACGACACGAGCTTGCAAGCCATTGTCGATGTCATCGAGTTGTTCAAGATCACTGTCGTGGTCGTAGACGTCCACGAAGATTCTGTTTCGCTGACGCAGTGCCTCGGGATCACGCAGGTCCAAGCCGGACATTTCCTTGGGAGGCTCAATCCCGCAGGCTTTCAGAATGGTGGGAGCGACATCAATGTTGCTGGCAAGCGTGGATGAATCTCGCTGAGGCTTCACGGCCCCGGGATGCGTGATGATGATCGGCGTCCGAATCCCAGCTTCCACGGGCTCACGCTTGGAGCGAATGCTCGTGTTCATCCGGTTGGGATCTTGCACCCAGCCGTTGTCGCAGGTGTAGACAAAAATCGTGTCTTCGTAGAGTCCCTTGTCTTTCAAGTACTGAATGATCTGACCACAACCTTCGTCCAGCCATTCCACATTGGCCCAGTAACGAGCGGTTGGTTCATTGGGAGCGATGTCTTTGTACTTGTTGAACAAACGGTCGGGAGCGTTGTGCGGTGCGTGCGGCAGGAAGACTCCGTACCAGATGAAGAATGGTTTTTCGTCCTCCACGGCGGAATCGACGAAGTCGTACACCGGTTTCATCGTGGTTCGCCCGATCTGCAAACCCACATCGCCGTGACGTCCGCCTCGCGAAACGTCGCCGTGGGTCATGGCATCGGTGAAACCAAGATCCAGCGGGTCTTCTTCCCACCACTTTCCGGTTTGCAAAGTTGCGTAGCCGTTGTCCTTGAGCGACCGGATGAACGAGGGCTGCTCGTGCAACGGTGCGGTCATTTGCTTCCGCAGCGATGCAAAGACCTGCTTGTTCGTTTTGCGGTTCAGGCCGGTCGGCATCACGGGATCGTTGCCGCGAATTCCGGTCTGATGCGGATACAAACCGGTCGCGAGACTTGCCAGGGAAGGCCGGCAAAGTGGCGCTGTGACATAACCTCGCTCATACACCAAACCAGACTTCGCCAATTGGTCGATGTTGGGTGTCTGGATATGCGGATGTCCCATGAACCCATAATCGGTCCACGATTGGTCATCGCTCAACAAGAAAACAACGTTGGGTTGTTTGGCCTGCGTTTGGTCAGCGGGCCAAGCTCCGGCGATCAAGACCAAACACGCGGCGATGAGGGAGATTCGGATACAGTTCATGCTTTCTAACTTCATTCTTTCAGGTGCAGTGATTTTCGATCGCAACTCAAGCGGGTCGGGAAGGTTCGAAGCAAGCAGCGTCGATTAAGTGTCGGACAGAAAGTGTGGCATAGGCTTCCAGCCTGTGTATTGCGCAATCACAGGCTGGAAGCCTATGCCACATATTTCCCGCACAGTCCTAACGCCGCAAACGGCTTGCATCGTCGTGTTGGTCTTTCCTACTGAACTGTTTATGGTTTGCGAGGAACCCATGTTTCGGGAGCGTCTAGCATGAGCGGTTTGTGAAAGACCGTCAGTTCGTCGCCTTGAGTTCGCATCCAATCTTTCAGTTCAGCCAGCAGACGCGATCGAACGCTGGCCAGTTCTGGATCGTCGGCCAAGTTCTTGGTTTCGTTCGGGTCGCCCGTAAGATCGAACAGTTCAAACTCAGGTCGTCCGTGATGGCTTGCGACAACGTCTGCGGCATGAGGATCACTCTTGGCCGCCTCGGTCCACTCCTTGAAGTAGTCCCCTGATGTGGCACGCAGCAACAAATCGATGTGCGTCGTGAACGCAAACTCGGGGTGCGGGTTCCAGATCAATTTGTACTGGTCGGTGCGAATGCTGCGGCTCAGGTAGACGTTCATCATCTTGTCGCCGCTGTGCGTCGTGAAGATGCGCTCGCGATGACGTTTGGATGGATCCTGCAGGACTCCGGAGAATGATTTCCCGTCGATGCCTTGGGGCACTTCGCCACCACCGACTTCGATCAAGGTTGGCAAGATGTCGACCCAACTGACCATCGCGTCGGTGCGTGAACCAGCCTCGATCATTCCTTCGCGAGAAACGATGAGCGGGATGCGAATGCCTTCGTCGTAGAGCGTCCATTTTCCGAATGGGAACTGAGCCCCGTGGTCACTCGAAAACAGAAACAAACGATCTTCGGACAGGTGTTTGTCAACCAACTGTTGCAGCTCACCGAGGTAGGCGTCCAAGTCCTTGACCTCTTGCAGGTAGCGAGATCGCTGGACTCGAGTTTGTGGCGTGTCGAGCAGCTTCACCGGCAGCGACATGGAATTCGGGTCCACGGTGGATTCACTGGGCCAGGGAACGTGCGGGTTGGAAACTCCAACGAACAACGCCAGCGGTCGCGAATCGGTTCGGCTTTCGAGAAACGCCTGGACGTTCTTTCGCACCGCGGGAATGTCCTGTGCTCGGTCGTGTGTATCGAACTGATAGTCCGGTGCACTTCGCGAGTGAGCCACCTTTCCGAACGCCACCGTCTGGTAGCCCAATTCATTCAAGACGACCGGCAGTTTCAACACGTCCTCGTGTGGGTACGAGTGGTTTTCCTCCGCGCCATTTCGTGCGGGCATCAACCCCGTCAACAACGCGGCCCGACTCGGGGCACACGATGGGCTGGCCACGAAGGCACGATCGAACGTCATGCCTTCCTGAGCCAAATGATCGATGGCGGGCGTTTCGATATTGGTGCCGCCATACAGTGCCAAGTCCGAGGCGGACAAATCATCCGCCAGATAGACCACAATGTCGGGCTGGCGTTCGGTGTCCTTCGCCGTTGCAATTGCAGCACCGAAGAAAACCGTGATCGCCAGTCCTGTCAAACAGTTCTTGAGCTTGCTCATCACTATCGCCCATACACCTTGGCTTTGGGGTCACCACCGGAAAGCAAGTACGCGATCAAATCACGAACTTCCTCGGCGTTCAAAGAATTCAACATGTCCGTCGGCATCTGCGAAATCGGCGAGTCTTTGGCTGAGATGACTTCGTCCGGTTCCACGACGACTGGATTCACCGTCTCGCCAGCCTTGCTGACGGGATGGATTTCGATTCGGTCCTCATTTTCGACCATCAACCCGGTCAGCACGCGACCGTCTTCCAGCAACACCACCTTGGATCCGTATTGATCGCTGATGACTTTGCTGGGTTCGATGATGGATTCGAGCAAGTAGTTGGCGTTGAATTTATTCTTCACCGTTGTCAGGTCGGGGCCGATGTCGCCCCCGAGTCCATCGAACCGGTGACAAGAGGCACACTGTGCGGCGTGGAATAGGTTGCGGCCGCTTTCATAGTTGGCCTGACGCAAGGCACCGCCGGTGTGCTTGCTCGCTTCTGCCAAAGTCCATTTTTTGCCTGGTCCCTTGGGAGCGGTGATTTCAAAGTCGGGGACAGGGTTGAAGTCTTCGCCGCTGATGTCGGAAAGTTCTTCCCGCTGTGCGTTACTGAGATGCCCCAACACTTCGTCTCGCAGGTTCGCGAGGAACTTGCCGTAGCTGTTGCCACCGCTGTATTTCGCGGCTTGGTTGATGAACTGGATGTACGCCCGAAGATTGTCCATCGTCCAACCATCACGCAGGTTTCGCAGCATGAAGGCGTAGTTGATTTCGTGAGATGGCGGCTGGTTCTCCAGCATCTTCACGACTCGCGAACCGTAACGTTGGTTGCGTTGGAAATCAACGTTTTCCACCCAAGCCGGAGGCGTCGGTTTCGCGTCCGTCATCATGGCGATTGCTTTGTCGATCACCGTGGGTGATTCCAGATAGACCAGCAAGCGAACCAGTTCGGTGTTCACGTCTTTGCTTTTGTTCGGAAGCAAGGCATCGAGCTCTTCGATGACCCGTTCACGTTCTTCCGCGGTTGGTTCACCAAGCCGAATGAAGGTCAAAGCGTAGGCTCGCAGCAGTCCGAGCAGTTGCGGTTTGGGCAATTCGCTGGGGTTCATTTTCAGCAACGCGTTCACCAAGTCGGACCGATGGGATTCATTCCCACGACGTGCCAGAGCGACAGCGCCGGTGATCCGGGCTTGCGTGTTGGATTCGTCGAAGACTTTGTCGACCCATTGCTCGGTCGGTTGCGACTCGACAGCCATTCGTGCCGCGTATCGAAGCCAACGATCGTTGCTCGAAAGATGGGGCCAAGCCTTGGCGACTGCGTCCGCGTGCTCTTTCCCGTGGAAGACTTCCAAGCTTCGGCGTTGTTGGCGAGCTTCTTCACCAGGGATCGGGGCCGATACGGGTTCGGTCGAGTCGTCGCCTTCGTACGTGATTCGGAACAGAGCGGACTGAGTGCCACGTCCACCAACGGTGAAGTACAACGCACCGTCCTTGCCCACGATGGCATCGGTCACAGGCAAAGGTGCTCCGTAACAAAACGCTTCTTGGTGAGCTTTCCAGCCAGCCCCATCGGGATCCAAGTGAATCGCGTAGATCGTTCCAAAGGTCCAATCGAGTGCATAGATCGCATCTTGATACTTGGCGGGGAACTTGGCTCCTTGGCCGCCGACCACACCGGTCGGGCTGCCGGGGCCGATGTTCAAGACGGCTGGCAAGCTATCCTCGTAGTACTCCGGCCATTTCCCGGAACCACTTCGCCATCCGTAGTCCGATCCGCTGACGGCGTGATTGATTCGCGTCGGGCGGTACCATGGCGAACCGAGGTCCCATTCCATGTCAGCGTCATAAGTGAACAGGTCGCCGGCACGGTTCAGTGCGATGTCGTATTGGTTGCGATACCCCATCGAGATGACTTCATGTTTGTTCGTCTTTGGATCGAATCGGGTGATCCAACCGCCGGGTGCGAGTCGACCGCGAGCGTGTCCGTTGGCGTCCCATTCGCGTGGCAACAGCAGGTCTTCGTTCCAGGTCGGGACGCGTGATCCAGCGATGATGGACTCGTCCGGCAGATTCGTGTGGTTGCCCGCGGCGACATAAAGAGCGTCACCGTCCTCGGTTGGAATCACCGCGTGGTTCCCGTGTTCTCCGCCACCATGCGTGCCAAACAATTCTTCGGCGTGATCCAGCAAACCGTCGCCGGTGGAATCCGTGACGCGATACATCGGGCTGCTTCCGCGATTGAAATACAACGCACCGTCGTGCCAGGTCATGCCTTGAGCTCCCGACACCTTCACGGGCATCTTCTCAACCTTGACGCCTGATTCGCCGGTTGCGTTGGAAGGGCTTTCATCGAGCGTGATTCGATACAAACCTGCTTCGCCTTGATCACTGGCGTACAAGCGACCTTGATCGTCGGTCGTCAACGAGACCCAACTTCCTTGGCGGACTTTGGGAACTTGGTAAACGAGTTCGACTTTGAATCCATCGGCCACCGTGACTTCATCGGCACTGAATGAAGTGTCACCTGATGCCTGGTCCGTTCCGACGCCCGGTTTTCCCCATGGTGATTTTCCAAAATTGCCCAGCGACTTGGCGGCAACGTTCCACTTGGAATCATCGTAATCGGCGGTCTTCCAATCACCGGTGGCTGCGTTGGCCAGTTTCCAGTTCGGGCTCGAGATGACTTGATGAACGGTTCCATCCTCGGTTTCGACTTCGAGTTTGAAAACGAAAGCGGCCACGCCACCACGGTTACCGGCCTTCACCGCGATTTGGTTCTTGCCTGCTCGGACAAACTGACGAGCATCCAGTTGTTTGATGGGATACTTCCAATCGGGACAATCGCCGACGGGTTTGCCATTGATCCAAACGGTCGCTTCGTTGTCGCAGGTGGCATACAAGCGGGCCGAGCGAATGGCTTCTTTGGATCCCTCGGGCATGAATTCGAACTGATGCCGCAGATAGAGCGGGTCGTTGGATGAGGGTTGATCCTGACGCCAAATCCATTTTGGTGTTGGTGACTTGGCAACCCAATCAAACGCGGTTGCGGCCGAAGGTTTTTTGGCGTTCTTGCCTTTGCTGGCAGCTCCACTTTGCACGTAGGAGTTCAACACGGACTTGGCGTTCGCGGCATCCAGCTTTTGAAGTTGAACGTCTTTGAACTCACAAGTCATCGACGGCCCGGCGTGCAACTGCAACGCTAGAATTCCGCTGCGGCGAGCTTCCGGGTGATTGTCGGTCAGGTCCATCGTCGTGACGCCGTTGACCTGGTGAATTTGCCGATCGCCCACCGCGATGATGGTCAGTTCATTCCATTCCCAATCGACCAGCTTTTGCGAGCGGTCACCGACCTCGCCGACCACCTTGGGTTTGCCATCCGCACCGACTTCGACCTTTTGGAATCGTTTGGCGACGATGCCACGCCATTTTTCCGCGTAGAGCATTCCAAAGAAGTCGGCCGATTTGTGCAGGTCCGCTTGATAGCCTTTGACGACAAAGTCTTTGGGGTCGATCAGTTCGCTGCGATATTGCACGCCGCTGTTGTTGCCGCGAAAACGGACTTTGGTTTTGAAGACAAAATCGCCGACCTCTCCGCCTTGCCACACCAAGAACGTGTTGCCCTTGGTTGGATTCTCTTTCGTGGTTTCGCCATGAATGACTCCATCGCGAACGGACCAAAAGGAGTCGTTCCCGGCCCATCCTGAAACGTCTTTTCCGTTGAACAAGTTTTCAAAGGAATCTTCCGCCTGGACGGAAAGAGAACAGACAAACGAAAGAACGAGACACGCGCGTGTCAAATATCCGATGTAGGTCACGGTGGCTTTGCAAATGGGTGGGAGGAAACAAGTTGGCGTCGTTCCAAGCTGACCTTCGATTGGACCAGGGCTTGGTGTCGATCAAACGCCGCTTTCGATCGCGTCATGCATGGAACGGCTTGCTCGAGCGGTTCACTCGGGCTGATGCAACGAACATGTTGAATGCGTTGACGATGCAGGCGGGGAGCCTGCGGAGGTGGGTCGTTGTGGTGGGACTTGGGACGGCAGCTAAACGTATAGACTGCCGTCGCCAAGATGATCATAGATGCTCTGAGGGCTCGTTCAATTGGCCTCGACTAAAATCGAGCCGCTGAATTCGCCATCGAGAACCCATCGGTTCTGTTTTTTTGTCACGGAAACAGGCGATCCGTTGACTGAAACCGATTGCATGTCGCCCAGATCAGGTAAATCCAAGTTTGCGGTGATTCCCTCGGGCAACTCGACGGAAAGCTTGAAACCCGATTCGCGATTCCAGTCCACATGGATGGGGCCATGCTCGGTTGGCACTTTTCCGCGAGCGAATTTCAGGTCGCCCAAGCACGGACGCACGAGGACTTGCTCCCAACCTGGGCGGACAGGTTGGATGCCAAGCACGTGACGCGGCAAGAGGTTCGCTGGTGCGGCACCCCAAGCGTGATTCCAATCTTGGTTGGGTTTGTACTTCATCTCCCAAGCTTCCCAGGTGATGGTGGTTCCGCTGTTGACCATGTGTTTCCAACTGCGATCGCCATCGGCCAGCATCAACGCCAACGCCTTGTGCTCGCCGCCGTTTTGAAACAACGCGTCCATGAAGTACTGAGCCGCATACACGCTGCAGTCCATGCCTTTGGTTTTCAGCCATTCGACAACGCCGGCCTGTTTCTCGTCGGGCACCAAGCCAAACGCCAACGGAAAGAAGTTCGCATGAATGCTGCTGTGTTCCGTGCCAATTCCGTCGCGGTAGATGCCAGCCTCTTCATCGAACAGCGTCGCTTGGAAGGCTGATTGGGCCAAATCGGCGCGGCCCACGAAAGCATCCGCGTCCGCGGTCTTTCCCACCGCCGTTGCCATCTCGGTCATTTGCTTCAGGGCCTCGATGTGAAAGGCGTTGACGACCGTGTTGATCTCGGTGAACACAAACCCGTCGCGTTCTTTTTTGGGCCAATCGACGATGTCGTGGCGACTGCGATCCAGCTCAGCACTGCGAACCAGTCCATCATCGGCGCTGCGATGCAAAAGCGTTTTTGACTTCAGTGATTCGTAGCGTTGTTGCAACCACTTTGTGTCTCCAGAGTTCATCCATTCCGCATGAGCCATGAAAACCATGTGTGGAGCCCACTCGGTCGGCCACGTGCCGTTTTCCATCAACCAGTCAAAGGTTCGAGCGGCCATGGTGACGTGATCGTCCGTGGCATAGTGGCTGAGCTGATTCAGATAGGCATCGGCTTCGTAAGGGATCCGTTCTCGGTCACCATCAACGTAAACGCCCGCGAAGGTGGTGGCTTTGATGCTGTACTTGCACAGATTCCAGATGCGATTGAGTGTTTCATCGGAACATTCAAACGAGCTCGCGTCATCGTTCCATGTGTTTGAATATGCGGCACGTCGACGAATTTGATCAAACGCGAAATCTGCTTCGAGCCCTTCGATCTCGATCCAGCGAAACGGCATCACGGGCTGCCATGCGGATGGCGTCAGGACCGCGGGCGGATTCGCATTCATCCGTCCCGATTGTTGAATGTTGCGTTCGTCGACGGGCGTTGGCACGATCCAATTGCCTCGTTGCTGCCCTCGACGCACAGACGTCATTCCATACCGAACCGTTCCGGGGGGAGTTCGGTCGATGCGTCCTTCTTTGAGTTTCTCGCCAAAGTGCACGTTGACCGTCCCGCGTCCGTCGGCGGGAACAGGCATGACGATGTTCCCAAACGCGACCTTGCCGAAATCAATCAGCGTGACTTTGTCGTTGATCCGTTTGATCGACACGGGTTCGTGCTCGGTCAGCGACACATGTTCGCTCGCCGGGATCAATGGCAACTCTTTGATGAACAGATTGCGGAAGCGATAGGTTTGTCCCTTTTCGCCGTGGTGCTGAATGCCAATGAAACCGCTGGAATCCATCGCGTCTCGAAAGCGAACGGTCTGGACCCCGTTGAGTTCGATCGTGATGACATCATCGATGCAAGTGATGGTGTAGCGATTCCAACCGTTGCGATTGAGTGCGTCACGGACACGTGGTTCGGCAAAGAAGTCTTTCGACTCCTCTTCGTGAGCAAGGAATTGCTTGGTCGAACGGCCTTTTGTGCTTGGCCAAATCCAGCGGCGTCTCGCTTCGTCAAACAGTCCGCCAGACCAACGTCTCTCAGAGCCATCGCATTCGGCCTGATACCCGTACACCTTCTTCTCCGCATCTTCGTCCACATGACAGCGAAACATCACGCCCGAATTGGATGGTCCTTCGGGCAAATGAATGTCAACGCTCAGCCGAAAATTGGAGTACTTCTTCTCTGTTACCAAGAAGAACTTCTTGTCCGCCGTCAGGTGAATTTCGCCATCCACCACGGACGCTTCTCCGTGGGGATACGGATTCCGCCAACCGGACAGGTCCTGGCCGTTGAACAGAGGTGTGTAGCCACGACTGAGGAAGCTGTCGCGCGCCTCCTCGACACTGGCGTCAAACTGCGGTTTGGTGATGGTCGCCAACGTGTCGTCTGCTTGAGCAAGCGTATCGGCAACGAACAACAGAATGAAACCAACGACAATTCGACTGTACTTCACGGTGTAGAACTCAGGAGGGTGGGGATGAGGCGGGGAGAAAATCGGCTATTCGCCTTTGCCGATGTCACCGGCTTCAGTCGCTTCTTTCGCTTCCGCCGCGATCATCGCGTTGTATTCGTCAATCTTGGACTGGTCCAAATCGGCCAGATCATTGGTGGGTTCGGAGGATCCGCATGCTGTGATGAGTCCCAATGGAAGCAGCAACATTGCCAAACGAAGTGTCTTGAACATCGATAAACAGACCTGGTTTTGAAGACAAAAGTAGGAAAGGAAAAAGCCTCGCCACCAACGGTAGCGAGGCTTTCGAAACATGGACAACTTTGACTCAGAACTCTGAGTCGATGACTTCTTTGTTCGCACGAGTGCCCAAGGCTCCCCACAATCCGTAGGGGCTTTGAGCACCAGCAACCGTTGCGGGCGAACCGTGATAGGAGATCATGGCTTGGTTGCTGTTACCCGCTTCGATGCTGTCGGTGACAAACTTCACCGCACCATCGCCCATCAGAACGTGTGCGCCACCTTGGTGACGGCTCGAGACGGTGACGTTCGAATCGTTACTGGTGTATCCGCCCGTGCACACGCCGGAGTTAGGCGGCAAAATTGTGTGGACTTGCGAATGCATGTGCACAGCGTCGTGCCAGCGGTAACCGCGAGAGTTTGCAACGTTCACGGAAGATCCTGCAGCAGCGATCCAAAATTGAGGTCGCGCGGGATCATGGAATTGATCCATGTATCGAGGGTTGCGGCGACATTCGGCTCGGCCGTGTCCACTGCGATCGTTATAGGCGTTGGCGGTTGGGAAAGACGTTCGCACGTCGCGGTCACCAAGGTCGGTTGCCAATTCGCCACACATGATCGTGTTGCTGAGACCATCCAGGGTGTCGCGGAACTTCATTTGCCGGGTCATGACAAACATTCCGCGGTGGACTTTGCGTGAACGCTGCGACAAAGTCGAATTGTTTTCGGTGTAGGGAACCGTTGCGCCGCGCGATTCGAGTGTGACATTGATGGGCCCTTCGCGTGACATTACGGACGAGTCACCGGTGCAGGCACCGTAGTTGGTTCGGCCGAGCGATGGCAAACCGCTGCCTGGATCACTCGGGCAACGGAACGTTGGAATTGTTGTTCCCCAAGGTCCATAATCAATACGTGCCACGCCGGGCCCCATCGCTTGCCATGGAGTCGCTCTCGTGGAGCCGTCCGCGTTGAAACCGAGTGGGTTGCTGATTTGCTCCCACAATGCTTGCTGTTCAATGAATGGAAGGACGCTGATCAGGAACGATCCGCGGCGGTTGATGCTGTCGGTTCTGTTGTCGCCTGCATAGATCTGCTGGCCACCGACTCGGTCCGTCCCGGTGCCATGAATTGGCATTCCGTTGTAAGCCGAGTGATAGTTGTGGATGCCCAACCCAATTTGCTTGAAGTTGTTGCTGCAGCTCATACGGCGAGCTGCTTCCCGTGCGGCTTGAACAGCCGGCAATAAAAGTCCTACCAGCACACCGATAATCGCAATGACCACCAGCAGCTCAACAAGTGTGAAGCCAGAATGCTTTCGTTTCATCTTGGACAATCCCAAATCGAATAAGAGAGAAGAGTGAAACGAGCGTGTGGATGCTGAACGCGGTAAACGAAGGCACCACAGTTCCAGCCACCACAAATCCGCTCGTATGCGACTATTCCCGTCCTTGCAGCCAGGCTTTGCGGCAAATCATCCGAAAAATGTTTTTTTATCGATTCGTTGGCACGGAGTGATTGGGAGTCAGCTTCTGTCGCTGAGATGCCTTGTCGAATCTCGTCTCCCTGCACGGGCACGCCGCCTTTCGATCGTGCGACTTAACCGTTCAATATGCTGCTTTGATTGCCGAGCCGTGCCTCACCACCGTCTGGTCCACATTTCGTCGAAGCTTTCGTTCTGCAAACCGCTAGCGAGCTCGATGCATGATGCAGTGGCAACAAATTGATGGTTGGTTGCCAGGAACCCACCGAGCGGAGCGGCTTGCAGGCGATCTATAGACAAGCCGCTCTGAGTATAAGATTTTGCGTCAAAAATCAAAAGATTGCCGGCAATTTGCGACGAAACCGGTTTCAACTCAAAATAGCGCACAAAAATTTCGCAAAACATGCTTCGGGTCGGGGGAAGAAGAACAGTGCCACCGGAAAGTTGGTGATACCTTCCACTCGATCGCAAACGGGAATGATTCCTTGGATTCGCAATCTCCTCCACCGAACAACGAAGTCTCGCAAGAAGAATTCGTTCGATTGCTCTCAATGCATTCCAGCAAAATCATGTCGTTCATTCGCATCCTGACCATGAACCGCCAGGATGACGCGGAGGAGATCTTTCAACTGACCTGCATGGTCTTGTGGCAAAAGTTCTCGCAATACGAACCATCCGGCAACTTCTCCGCCTGGGCATCCCGCATGGCGTACTTCGAAACACTGAAGTACCGAGAATCGAAACGCCGCATCAAGCTTCTCAGCGACGAGGCCATCGAATCGTTGGCCGAAGCCGCCATGCCGATCTCGG
This sequence comes from Rhodopirellula bahusiensis, assembly GCF_002727185.1. Classification (NCBI taxonomy): domain Bacteria; kingdom Pseudomonadati; phylum Planctomycetota; class Planctomycetia; order Pirellulales; family Pirellulaceae; genus Rhodopirellula; species Rhodopirellula bahusiensis. The sequence goes on along the minus strand of NZ_NIZW01000032.1, from coordinate 45,140 downwards.
CGGAGCTGACTGATCGCCGAACCGCGCTGTCCGAGTGCATTCGGAAACTGTCCAACCCCGATCGAGATTTGATTCGCCAGCGATATTTCGAAGGTTTGAGCGTCGCGGAGATCTCTGAGAAAGCAGGCCGATCCACCCACGCGATCTATCGAGAGCTGAGCAAGATTCACGGCATGCTATCACGCTGCGTGGACCGATCCGTCGAGGAGGCATGGACATGAATTCGCAAGACCAACAACTCGATGAGCTTCGCACGCTGATTTTGAAGTCCCAAAGCGAAGACTTGAGTGAAGCGGAAACGATCGAGCTGAATCGTCTGATTCATTTGCCTGGCGGTGCCGAGGAAGCCGCTCGCCTGGTCGATCAGCTCTGCGCTTTCACCGACGTCGGCTCATCCAATTCCTTGTCGCTTGAAGAAGAACAGTCGAGCGCACGCCGAGATTCTCACCACACCGCGCCGCCAGCTTTCAACACCGCTGCGTTCCCCGAGCCAACCACTGAACGATCCAGACCCGTTGTCGCATCGCGGCCCAGTCGGTCCCAAGCAGAAACGCATTCCTTGAATTGGACGCGAGCGTATTGGTTGGTGGGGTTGGCGGCGAGTCACTTGGTGATTGGTTCGTTCGCTTGGTCGCTCGCGAGACCGGCTCGCGAAGTCGCTCCCATTGCAATGCAAACGGCGAAGGTGAAACCGCCTCAGATCGTATCAATGACCGCCTGCGTTTGGGGACATGGTGGAAACTCCGTTCCAACGTTGGGGAAACCCATTCATCAGGGCGAAGTCCTGAATTTGGTGGAGGGTGTCGCGGAACTCAAAACCGGCGACGGGACTCCCAACGAAGCCTTGGTGCGAATCGAAGGCCCCGCCAGCATCTTCATTCGTGACGATGGTCAACTCGGTCTCAATCACGGAACCTTGACCGCGAAATCACTGGGCTTTGGCAGTGAGCAGGTGTCGATCATCACGCCAATCGGATTGGTGTCGGTTGATGGGCAAAGTTACGTTGGTTTGGTTTCTCTGGGGGACTCGCATGAAGTCCATTTGTTCTCGGGACGAGCCTTCGTTCGGCCGCTGAGCACCTACGGATCCTCCGATGTCCGATTGGAAGAAGGCGACGCGGTCCGCCTTTCGACGGGAACAGAAATGGACTCGGGTGTGGTGCTGTTCGAAGCATCCATGGCCAGCTTCGCTTCGGCTCGATCCAACGCCTTTGATCCGCTCAGCCTGGACGAGAAGTACGTCAGCGCCGTTCTCGAATCGTCACCGGATATCTACTGGCGTTTCGAAGGACTCGAAGGATCTTACCCGCAGCACGTCAAGAACGAAGGGAAACTGCCCGAGTTGCACGCATCGGTTGTCGGCAACCCGGGATGGCGGCAATACCGCGGCAATCGTGTTGCGGAGTTGGGACTCACCGATGCGGCCTCTGCCTTCACGACGGAAACATTGTGGCCCTCCAAACCGCTGGACAACTACACGATTGAAGCCTGGGCCAAACCGCAACTGTATCACCACGGCGAAATGATCTGCTTGGTCGATCCAGTGGAGCGGCGAGAAGGGCGTCATGACCAAGCACTGTTGCTCGAAACGTTCGCGAGAGAATGGTTCTATGCGTTGAAGGTACTGGGGCCAAACCGCATTCGTTTCAATCACCGGACACCGCCTTCGGGAGTGGTGTTGGACGGGACGAATCTGGTCTCAGAGGATCCATACCAAGTTCGCGTGTGGCAGCACGTTGTGGCTCGCAAATCCGGCAACGAGTTGTCGCTTTGGATTGACGGGAATCTCGCGGCACAGCAAGAAGATGAGGCTCCGCTTCCGGCGAACATGCAGATTCTGATTGGGCAAATTTACCCGACCAAGAACTATCGCCCCTACGTTGGCCAGATCGACGAAGTCGCGTTCTACGACCGAGCCCTGACGAAGCAAGAGATCCGAAAGCACATCCGAGCTTCCGGCCGACTCGTCGATTTTGACTGAGTGTTTGCTCGCGTTTTCATGGGTTGAAATTCACCGACGCATCGAACGGTGATGATCCCATAGCGTCACCAATTTTGCGTTCGATGCTAAACCTTCAAATATCGATTGAACCAGGCAAGCGTTCTCTTCCACGCCAATTCAGCCGCGGCCTCGTCATAGCGTGGCGTGGTGTCGTTGTGGAAACCATGATTGGCGTCCGGATAAACGTGTGACTCATATGGCACTCCGTTCGTTTTCAACGCTTCGTTGAACGCTTCCGCACCGGCCATGATTCGGCGGTCAAGCTCCGCATTTTGAATCGACAATGGAGTCTTGATCTTGGCCACATCCTCCGCATCCGGCTGACGACCGTAGAACGGCACGCCAGCATCGAGAACATCGGGCAATCGAACCGCCAGTTGGTTGACCATGCCTCCACCAAAGCAAAAGCCGACCGCGCCGACCTTCCCCGTCGAAAGCTCATGCGTGTCGATCCATTTGACCGCAGCAACGAAGTCTTCCGTCATTTCGTCTCCGTCTCGACGCCTCTGCATCGCGCGACCATCGTCGTCATTGCCGGGGTAACCGCCCAACGGTGACAAAGCATCCGGTGCCAACGCGAGAAAACCTTCGACCGCCAACCGTCTCGCGACATCAGCGATGTAAGGATTCAATCCGCGGTTCTCGTGAATCACCACCACGCTGGGAAACTTCTCACCCGTCGCGGGTCGAGCCAGCAGGCCGCTGATTTGACCGCCGCCTTCAGGCGAATCGTATGTGACCGTCTCCGTCTTGATTCGCGGATCCGTTGCGGGGACTTGCTCAGCCCACGCGTAGTTTGGTGAGAGACTCTCTTCGAGTGCTTCAACCGTGACTCCTCCCACGGCAAACGCTGCGAGTCCTTTCAAGTAGCCACGTCGATCCAATCGGCCGTGAGCAAAGTCGTCGTACAGATCAAGAACACGTTGATCGAATTGGTTTGCAGTCTTGCGTTTCATCGAATTGATTCCTCGTTAAGGGGCAAGTTCAAAACGGATTTCGGATCCAACTTGGCTTGTGGCAGTGCTGATCGCCTTGGCCGTTTTGGCGTTAGCCACGGTTCCTTCCACAAAAACCGTGGCCAGCGTCAAATCGGGTCACCCATGGTAGCAACGTCCAGAGCTGACATCTAAAAATCGGTCGCGTGGCAACGATGCCGCGCGACCGAAAGAAACGTTCAACGCACTAGTTGCTGCTCGTGGAATCCATCGGTGGACGCTGTGGCCGATCGGGACGGTTGTCTTCCTGTTGACCACCAAAGCCTCCGCGTCCGCCGCCTCGGCCACGGTCTCCACCGCGTCCGCGATCACCGCCACCGCCACGGTTGCCAAATCCACCACCTCCGAAACCGCCGCGCCCGAATCCGCCACCTGGTCCGCCCCGGCCTCGCTCACCGCGTTGCGCCATTTCATTTGAGTCCGGTGTGTCGGCTGCGGGGACCGATTCGGATGACTCATCAAAGGGCCCGGCAACGACGCAGTAAAGATGTTTGTTCGACCGAACGAACAACTTGCCATCGCTGTACGCTGGCGATCCGCTGAACGATTCGGTCTCGGTTGTCGTGCGATTGACGGCGAGTTGCTTCAGTTCGTCTTGCACGTCAAAGACAAACATGTCGCCATTGCCTTTGATGTAGTAGAGCTTGCCATTGACGACGATGGGTGACGCGTAGTCCGAGCCTCCTCGTCCGCCGCCCGAACTGCCGCTTCCACCCGACAACCGAATGCGGTCGATCATCTCGCCGGATTCTTCATCGGTGCGAGTCAACACGTCGTTGGCAATCATGTAGACCGTTCCGTTGTAAGCCACCGGCGTCGCGAACCGCCCTGATTCCGAACCGTTCCAAGCCACATGGGAATCCGTCACGTCGCCGGTACCTCCTGCGCGGACCGCGATCGACCCGCTACCGCGGCCACCAAGGACGATCACAACATCTTTGTCGACGACGGCGCTCGTGCTGGCTTGATCCGATTCGCCCGCCAAGGCGTACCAGCGAAGCTTGCCGTTGTCTGGGTTGATCCCCCAAACCTCGCCGGCAACTCCGACGACCAAGTCCACTCCGTTCTCCGTTTTCGCAAGTGCCGGCGTGCCCCACACGTTGTCGAGCCCCTTCGCTTCCTGACGCCAGATTTCTTTGCCGGTCGATTTGTCCAATGCCACCAAGGCTTGGCTTTCCGAAGAAGCCGTCACGATCACTTTGTCGTCCAACAAAATCGGACTCGACGCGGAACCCCAACGGTGCGGATCCGATTCGGTGCCCAGCGGAGTGTGCCACAATTGGTTGCCATCAAAATCAAACGCGAAAGCGCCGGTCTTTCCAAAGAACACGTACACGTTTTCGCCGTCGGACACGGGCGAGTGCGATGCGTAGCCATGGGAGGGAACGCCGGCACCCGTGTAGGGATCTTCCGGCTGAACCGCGTCGATCGATTTCTCCCAGATCATTTCACCTGATTTGGCGTCAACGCAAACGAGATGTCGTTTCAGATCATTGATGTCTCCAGGATTGGCTCGATCGAGCCCGTAGCCGGAGTAGCACGTCACAAAGATTCGGTCGCCAACCACGATCGGACTGGAAACACCTGCTCCGGGAAGAGCCACCTTCCACTTCACGTTCTGTGTTGGGCTCCATTGAACCGGAACGGATTCGTCGCTTTTGACAACTCCCGATCCGTTCGGTCCCCGAAAGCGGTTCCAGTCTTCGGCATCGACAATGGAGTCGCACAACGCGAGCGACAAAAGAACGACCAAGTAACGTTGAAAACCGGTCATCAGTAGGAATCCTGGGAAAAGACTGCTGGAAAAGAAACCACGGGTGCTTCGTTGCGTCGCGAACCCATCGGGCCACGACAGAAAGTTTAGGGAAGTCGGCGGCCGGTTGGTGAAGCAACGTTTGGATCGATACAAAACTGCTCCGGGCCGCATCCAAACGGCGTCCATCAGCCACCGGTGATCCCGACTTGGGCCCAACGGTGCCGCTCGGACATTGAGTGGAACCCCGCAACATTGGCCAGGTTTCTACACTTCTCGGCCAGCAATGCATGAGAAATGCCTGTCCGGAAAGCAGCGTTGGGCCCGTGATTTGCCCCGTTGCAGGCGGATTGGACGGCATCCAATCGCGGCAGATGCTGGCGTCTCTGATCCGCTCGAATCCGGCAGATTCCGTTGGCATCGGGCGGCGAACTTTTTGTAGGCTGCGGTTCAAAATGGCATGAACTACGAAAGATGGAGCCAAAGTGTCCGGGAATCGCCTCGATCCGCCGCCCGCCATGTGCCGCCTGAGTTCGGCCGGACGATTGTGCACGTGCATCGTCATCGGCGTCGTCACGGTGTTTTCGTCGCTGGCCTTTGCCGCACAACTTTCGGCCCAGCAACCCCCCGCAGTCCAACCCCCCGCAGTCCACCCACCTGCAATCCAGCCACCTGCAATCCAGCCACCTGCAATCCAGCCACCTGCAATCCAGCCACCTGCAGTCCAGCCACCTGCAGTCCAAGAAAACGCGGCCCCCGCGGATCGCTACTGGGAGAGCCAATGGGCGTTTCGTGAGATCGATGTTGCCAAACTGGCCGAGCGACTGAAATCCATTGGGATCGATCTCGGCATCCCGTTGGAAGGCAACGTGACGGTGCAGTTTGAAGTTGGCATTCCATGGACGTCCCTCACCGACGGAGCCGCCTACCGATTCGATGGAACACTGACCAGCTCACGCTTGGTTGTCGACCGTTTCGAATTTCTCGATCTGCGAACCACGGTCCGCTATCGAGATGGTGTTGCCACGCTGAGTTCGTTGACCGGCTCAGCCGTCGAATCCGGCGAGGCTTCCAACGATCCAACGAAAGGCAACTTCACAGGAAGCGGTTCACTTGAACTGGTTCCTCAAGGCGATGCGTCCGCCAAGTTGAAGGTGGACGACATCTCGCTGGCCCCCATCACCAAACTGGTCGCCTCGTTGTTCCCATCCTACGAGCCAATGCTCCCGAAGGATGGTGAGCTATCCGGAGACGTGCAGTTTCGAGCTCCCATCCACCGTATCGACGACATCGCCAGCTACGACTTGGAGGGAACCTTCCAAGCCGACGCCCTGGAACTTGGTGGATTGCCGACGGCGGATTTGAAGGTCGGCAAAGTGGTCATACGGGACGGTCGCCTGCGAGCCGACAAGATCGATCTGCAAACAACGCCGACGTCGAATCCTTCCGCCGTTCGAATGATCGGCCAAGCGGACCTTCCGCTGACCGGCAACGGACCGTTCTCTTTTGAAGTCGCCGCGGACGACCTTCCGATCGGGCAAGTGTCCGAATGGATCGCCGCCTCTGAATCATCCGAACAGGAAGGACTCGTTCAAGGCAAACTTGATTTTCGAATCCAAGGGTCAGGCGAACTGAACGATCGAGCGGAACAACTGCAATGGAACATCGCTGGGTCACTGGCGTCTCCATCGATCCAGGTCGCGGGCGTGGACCTCGGCTCGTTCGAGCACGATGTCCGCTTCACGCCAACCAACTTCGCTCTCACTCCGCGGCGGCAAAGTTCTGAGCTCCCCTCACGCTTCAAGGTGCATCGTGTCGAGTCCGAGTATCAACTCACGGAGACCGCTTTTGATTTGACATCGTTGACCGCCACTCTGTTCGGCGGACAAATCTCCGGCCAAGCGACCGTGCCTCGCCGTGATCAAGAAGACATTGTCGTGGATCTCAATTTTCGCGACATTCGACCTGAGCTACGACTTCCTGTCTCGGACAGCATTGAACTGAAAATTGCATCGACGCTGTCAGGTGAGCTTGACTGGAAGGTTCCATTGAACCGGCTGTCCGATCCGGTCGCACATCGTGGGGCAGCAAAGTTGATCGCCTCGTCCATCATGTTGGGCGAGGCTTCGATCGGTGATTTGAACGCGAACGTTTCGACCAACCAAGGTGAATTCCAGTTCGATTTGAACGGCGGCCTCTTTGGCGGAACGGTTCAAGGTAGCTCCACCGCACAACTGATTGCTTCGGATCAATGCAATGATTTGCCCGCACGGCTTCAAGCGTCACGACTGAAGTTTGATGGCGTTTCGTTGGACGCGTTGGTTGATTTGTTGGCACGTCGAAAGATCGGGCTGACCGGAAAGGCAACCGGCAACGTCTCGGTCAACTTCGCATCACCAAGCGGACTTGGCAGAGTGATGCCAGGCACTGTGATCCCAGACACAACGATCGATCTCGAACTGTCGCAGCTCAAGTATCGTGCTCAGCCGCTTTCGAGAAAACTGCGATTGGCTGGCCGAATTGAAAACGACGTGCTTCGGATTCAGTCTCTCAGAGGCGACTACGCGGACGGTTCGCTCAGCCTGCATGGACTGGTTTATTTGGTCGATGGCGACCGAAGGATTCACCCACGATTCGACACGCGATTGGTGGCATCCCGCGTGGATTTGAACCTCGGCCTTTGGTTCCTCGGCGATACCGCGAACCAGTTTCTTGGACGAGCCTCTGGCAAGGCAACCGTCACCGGTCACACTGAATCCATTCGTGTTCGAGGCAACGTCGACGGGCGAGACCTGGACATCTACGGCCTTCCCGCGGGCAACGCGCACAGTGCGTTGGTCGCGACCGCGAATTTTCAATCGTCCAAATGGAGCGTCAATTTTCCGTCGGTGCGTTCTCGCGTTGGCGGAGGTCAACTGGAAGGCGGCCTGCTACTTTCTTCAGGACGCTCTGGTGGCGTTGATTTAACGAGTCACTGGAAAACGCGGCGGATGGACTTCGTTCGATTGACAGATCAACTCGGTCGATCCAGTTCGCTGGCCAGCGGTGAAATTTCAGGCGAGATTTCGCTGCGTGGAAAGTCAATTCAATCCATCGATGATCTGTCAGGACGCTTTGATTTCCAGCTGGGCGACACTCGCGGTGCGGCCGTGCCTGGGTTGCTTGCTGCCTCGCGTTTTCTTGGACCGATCTCGCTGGCCAATCAGTCGTTTGATGTGGGCGAAGCCAAAGGCATCATTGGGCAAGGAGTCGTCGTGCTGGATGAGTTCTGGCTGGGGTCGGACAACGCGCTCGTGCAAGCGGATGGCAAGGTTTACTTGCGCAGCGGGCGTTTGGATTTGAACGCATTGATTGCGACGGGTGACTACCGCGACATCGCGGCAAACTTTACCCAATTGGCACAACAGTACGCTCTTCGCTCGCTTCTTCCCGCGTCTGCGATCCTCAGCGTCTCGGAACTGCTTCGCGACCGGACGCTGGTCGTGGCCGTGATGGGATCCACTCAAAGTCCGATCGTGCGGCTACGTCCCGTCGAAACATTCCGCGAAGAAACGGCCCGTTTCCTTCTTCGCGAAGGCCAACGATTGATTCTAACGGGAATCACCGCCGGCGCCGTCGATGGCATAGACGGCGGATTTTAAGTCTGCTTGCGTTCCAAAACGCTGCTTGATTCGCGTGAACGTTGAACCGCGGCGAGGTTTGCGGGTTGTGATGATCACCACGGTCTTCGTGAATCAGTCACGCCAGTTCTGTTCTTTGAGCCGATTGTTCGTAGGGAAAGGATTCCACGACAAGAGGTAATAGGATGAGTTGTTCTGGTCATCAGATTCTGTTCACGCTTGGTTGCTTGCTCGCAATGGCCAGCACCGGCTGCAGCACGCTGGGGCTGTCGCTGTATCCGTCCGGCGCGACGCTCACCAGCGAAGCAAAGGACGTCCTCGATGCCTCTCGAATCCCCGGCGGAATCGCTCGAGAGAATGCCAAGCAAGTCTTGCCACCGCGAGCCTTGCAGCCGGGTGATGCTCTGTTGATCGAGCCCATCAATCTGGAACGCGACCTGCGATTGCCGGCCGACCAAGTCGTCTTGGCGGACGGAACATTGGACCTGGGGCCTTACGGACGCGTCATCGTCGCCGGCCGCGATCTCGAGCAGGCGGAATCGCTCATCGAGCAACAAATTGCTCACCAGATTCGCCAGCAAGAATCCGACTGCAAACAATTCGCCAGCGAGCAAGCAGCCAGCAAACAAGGTTCGGAATCGAACCGACCGGAACCGATGCCCGAGGATTGCGACGCCATCGCAGTCAACGTTCGGCTTCTCGAACCAGTCGATCGCTTTTATGTGCTGGGTGAAGTCAATGCGCCAGGTGCATATCCGCTGTCCGGCTCAGAAACCGTGCTCGATGCAATCGTGTCAGCGGGCGGTTTGACATCCAGCGCCAATCCGTGCCAAATCCTGTTGGCTCGGCCAACCGATCCCTGTGAATGCCGCGTCACCTTGCCGGTTTGTTACCGCGAAATCGTTCAAATGGGAAACACGGCGACGAACTATCAGATCCAACCCGGTGATCGCGTTTTCGTCGCGTCGCGAAGCTGTTTGGATGAGCTGATGTTTTGGCGAGGCAGCCGTCCTTGCGAACGTTGTTCCGGATGCAACCGTGCCTGCCGCAACCCTGAGTACGTCACCGCCAAACCGATGGCCATGGTTCACGACGCCATGATTCCTCCCGGCAGTGTCGGCTGGATGCGATTGGCAAACGAGAGGTCACAAGTGGGAGGCCTCGTGGAGCCGGATAACATTCCGGCGGACCAAGACGCCAGCCTGAGCGACTACCTCAACACGCAAGATGCCCAAGGCAATCGCGGCGACTCCCCGAGCAATGCGGACGTCGACGGTGAACTCGAGTTTGCTCCACTCTCGCAGTAGTGACGACCGAAGCAATCCTCCAATTCTTGAGCGACTGCATCATTGGATTGTCATCCCGCTCTTTCCGTCGTCGCCGTCTCGCTGACTACCACGCCGCAACGTGTTCACTCGGTGACGTAGTAGTTCCAAACTGCGAAAGGCTACAATCGGATCCAAAGTGTGGATCACATCGCCATGGTCGCAGCCACCACTGTTCCATTTTGAACTCGACCGTCACTCAACAACGGGCTGGTTTTGAACGATCAACAGAAGGACAAATTGCGACAATGCTCAACGGGTGAGAAACCTGAAATCGTTGTGGCGATCGGTGGTTCAGCCGGAGCGTTTCAGGAGATCGTCAAGATTGTCGAGTACATGCCAAATTGGTTTTCTGGCACGGTCATCATTGCGACTCATCGAACCCCAAACCACAAGAACACATTGGCCGAACTGCTTGGCCACAAGGCACGCGTCGCGGTGGAGGAGCCGGAAGACGAAGAGTGCCTGGAATGCACGACGATCTATATCGGGAATTCACGCGACCGAGTCGAAGTGGATGAAAACGCATTTGATGTCAACGAAGATGTATCCTTCCGGGCTCGTTTGCGCCGGATCGATGATCTGTTTTTGTCAGTCGCAGCCAGCGCGGGTTGCGACGCGGTTGGAGTGATCCTCTCGGGAATGCTGGACGACGGTACGCGCGGTCTGAAAGCCATCGCCGACGCCGGTGGGGTCTGTATGATCCAATGCCCCGAGCAGGCAGAACGCGATTCAATGCCGCTGAACGCACTGTCCGCGGTCCCTTCCGCTCGAATCGGCATCACCGAGGAAATCATCAGCTGGTTAATGGAGATGTCCGCCGAGCGCGGAGCACTCTAGGCTCTCAAACATCTCCGTGCCGAACCCAATCATTCATTTCAGCATGGGCCACAACCGACCGCCGTACTGTTCTGTGTGATGTTGTGCTTTGCGTCATGCAAAAGTCGATTTGCGACATCGGATTTGATGTAGTAGACAGCTGAGCGTCTGCCATAAACCTCGCAACAATTTCGCCTTTCTTTGTTGTTCGGTTGAAAACGGTTTCATCACCGAAGCGATGACATCTCGCGCGGCAATGGATGAAAGAACACTCATCTGTTTGGAACCGCGACTGTCAGCGATAGCAACGTCGAGGTGAAATCCAAAGTATCATGCGGGCGACGCACTCCCCTTCATCCCACCTGCGACGCTCCCGCAAGCCGACAATGAACTTCCCAACGCGAATTGCTTTTCTATTTTTCGCTCTCATTCTCGGGGTTCCGGCGACGCAATCGATCGCGGAAACCACTGACTTCAATCCGCCCAACGTCATTTTGTTGATGAGCGACGATCAGGGATGGGGAGATGTCGGGTTCAACGGCAACGAAGTCGTGCAAACACCCAACTTGGATGCAATGGCTTCGGCCGGTGTGCGTTTCGATCGCTTCTACGCCGCCGCTCCGCTTTGCTCACCGACTCGAGGCAGCTGCCTGACGGGACGCTACCCATTTCGCTTCGGAATCCTGGCCGCTCACACTGGCGGCATGCGTGTCGGAGAGATCACGATCGCTGAAATGCTTCAAAAACGAGGCTATGCGACTGGCATGTTCGGTAAGTGGCACATCGGATGGGTGAAGCCCGACGAGGTCAGCACGCGTGGTTTCTACTCGCCTCCATCCCATCATGGTTTTGATGAATACTTCGCCACGACCAGCGCCGTGCCAACGTGGGATCCAACAATCACACCGGAAGACTGGGACAGTTGGGGAAACGAACCGGGAGAACCTTGGAAAGGTGGCTTCCCCTATGTTCACAACGGTCATGAAGCAAAAGAAAATCTCGCGGGAGACGATAGCCGAGTCATCATGGATCGCGTGATCCCGTTCATCGAAGCGAACCAAGCCAAACCATTCTTTGCCACGGTTTGGTTTCATGCTCCCCATGAACCGGTCGTCGCCGGCGAGGAGTTCAAGAAGCTGTATCCAAAAGCGGGCAGCAAACGGAAGAACTACTACGGATGCATCACGGCGATGGACCAACAAGTTGGCCGCCTGCGTGTCAAACTGCGGGAACTCGGGATCGAAAAGCACACGGTCGTTTTCTTTTGCAGTGACAATGGACCGTCGGACGGATTAGCAAAGAAGGGCGTCGCATCAGCCGGCCCATTCAAAGGGCATAAACACACAATGTACGAGGGCGGCCTACTGGTACCTGCCTGTGCGGAGTGGCCCGGCATGATTCCGGAGGGGACCTCCACCACCGTGCGATGCAGCACGGTCGATTTCCTGCCAACGGTTGCCTCCATCGTCGGTGACTCGATGGTGCAAAAAGCGACCCGGCCAATCGATGGCATCGACCTGATGCCGGTGATCCTTGGCGAAGTAGAAAACCGAGACCGAGATTTGTTCTTTGGCTATCGTCGATTGCACCAGGGGATCGATGGGCAATCGATCATTTCTGGCGACTGGAAACTGCTGCAAGAAGCCAAGAAAAACGGACGGTTGCGGCTGTATGATCTCTCGAAGGATCCGTACGAGAAACAGGATCTCTCCGAGAAAATGCCCGAACGCACCGAGCAACTTCGCAAACAGCTCGTGGAGCTTCAGGCCAGTTGCCAACGAAGCCGCGACGGCGGCGACTACCGATATTGATCGGCAACGCCAAGCAAGAACTCGTTCAATCACTCTAAAAGCAATCGCAATGCCCTCGTCTCTTTCAACAAAAGCTGTCTGTGCCGCGGTGGCGATTGTCTTTTTCGCGATGCGCGGCGTTTGCGTCGCCGAGCACCACGACATCTACCTTCTCGCTGGCCAATCCAACATGGATGGCCGCGGCCATACCAGCGAACTGACGGAAGAACAGAAAAGCCCGATCGAAGAGGCGATCATCTTCTATCGAAACGTTCCTCACTCGAGCGACGGTTGGCAGACGCTCGCTCCCGGATTCAGCATCCCGCCGAAGTACAAAGGCGAAATTCCGTCGCCTACCTTTGGTCCTGAGATCGGCTTTGCACGTTCGATGTTGAAAACCGATCCAGCTCAAAAACTGGCGTTGATCAAGGGTTCCAAGGGTGGCTCCAGCCTGCGAGTTGACTGGAAGCCAGGCGTGCAGGGAGACTCCGATAGCCAAGGCCCACGCTATCGAGATTTCATCGAAACCATTCGAATGGCGACCAAGCAACTGAGTGACCGTGGCGACCAATTCACGATCCGAGGAATGCTTTGGCACCAAGGAGAATCGGATTCAAAGTCGAGCACGGGAGTGTACCAACGGCGACTCGACGAACTGATCGTTCGAATCCGCGAGGACGTTGGCGTTCCGGATTTGCCCATCGTCGTGGGCGAAGTGTTTGACAATGGAAAACGCGACAGCGTCCGTGCCGCGATCCAATTGGTCGCTGCAGAAAGCTCCACCGTGGGATTGGTTTCGTCCGAGGGCACGAAGACTTGGGACCCCGGAACGCATTTCGACGCAAGCAGCCAACTGTTGCTGGGGGAACGCTATGCCGCCGCGATGAGCCAACTTCCCGCTCCCGCTCCGGTTGCCGATCTCTCCGCCTCCGTGCAACACAAAACGAATCGCCCCAATGTTTTGTTCATCACAGTGGATGACCTCAACGACTGGGTCGGATGCCTTGGAGGCAATCCCGACGCTCAAACACCGAACTTGGATCGCTTCGCTCAGCAAAGTGTTTTGTTCAACAATGCACATTGCCAAGTCGCTCTTTGTTACGCGTCACGAGCGTCCTTCATGACCGGCATGTACGCCTCCAAAACCGGCATCTACAACAACTCGTCGAAGTCAGCCCACGACGCTTACCACCGAGCCAAACAGATGCCGGTTTGGTTTGGTGATTCCGGATATCGGACGATGTGCATGGGCAAGATCTACCACAACGATCATGGCAAGAAGGCCTATTGGGACGAGATCGGGCCGAAGACATTGCGTTGGGGACCTGAACCTCCCAACGGTCGACAATTCGCAAAGCGTTTCGGCAAAGACGCCCAAGACTCCTTGGCATGGGCGGCGTTGGACATCGAAGTAGGTGGCATGCCCGACGAACAGATCGCGGCTTGGGGAATCGAAAAGCTCGACCAGGAATACGATCAGCCATTCTTCCTGTCGCTGGGTTTCTACAAACCGCACACGCCTATGACGGCTCCGAAACGCTATTTCGATCAGTTCGATCGAGACAGCCTGACGTTGCCGAAAGTACTGAAGAACGACTTGGACGATGTGCCTGAAATCGGGCGACGCTGGGTGCTCGACCGAAGCAAGCTGATCGCGGAAGAAGCGGTCAAACAATACAGCCCTTCCTACCGACGCGAACTCGTCCACGCTTACCACGCCTGCGTCGCGTTGATCGACGACTGCATCGGACAAGTGCTCCGCAAACTGGACAACAGCCCCTACGCGGACAACACAATCGTCGTTCTGTGTTCGGATCACGGCTGGCATCTCGGCGAAAAGAACCACTGGCGAAAGTGGATGCCCTGGGAAGAATCAACCCGCAGCCTCTTGATCGTGCGAACTCCCGACTCGGTGGGCTCCGGAAACGTCTGCCAACGAACCGTGGGATTGATCGACATCTACCCGACCTTGGCGGAACTCTGCGAATTGCCGCCTCCCGGTGGGCTGCAAGGGTTGAGCTTTCGAAGACTGCTCGACAATCCAGACGGCCCCTGGGATCGTCCCGCACTCACGTCAACCAAAGCGGGCAACCACACGGTTCGTTCCGACCGTTGGCGATACATCCGCTACGTTGATGGATCGGAAGAACTCTATGATCACGACGTCGATCCGAACGAGTGGCATAACTTGGCGAATGACCCATCGATGAATTCCATCAAGCAACAACATGCGGAATGGATCGACCGCCTCACCCAATCAGAGTGACTCGACCGAGCCAACTTCTTAACAACGCCTTCCCACCCCCACACAAACCTCCCCACCCCCGATCGTGACAACATGAAATCACTCCAAATTCTGCCCACCCTTCTACTCTGCCTCACTACCAACATGGTGGTAGCGCAAGACGTCGCGCACAGTTTCCTGGCGTGCGGGCAAAAGACATACATCATGGGAGCCGACGGCGAGGCAAGCTGGACCTATCCGTCCGCAACACGCGATGGTTACGTGCTCGACGATGGAACGATCATTCTGACGGTCAACAAATCCAAACGTCATCGCGGAGGAGCCGTCGTCCAAATCGCTCCTGACGGAAAAGAGACGTTGATCTGGAAAGGCACCCAAAGCGAAGTCAACAGCGCTCAGCCAACCGCCGACGGCACGTTTGTCATCACGGAAGCGGGCAACAACCCCAGATTGCTCGAAATCAGTGCCACCGGCGAGGTGATTCTAGAGTTCCCGCTGGCGTGCCAGAAGAAGAACCATCACATGCAGACTCGGATGGCTCGCAAACTTGCCGACGGAACCTATCTCGCTCCGCACCTTTTGGACTTCGCCGTTTTCCACTATTCGCCAGAAGGCGAGGTCCTTGGCAAATTGGACACAACCGTCCCCGGTGACACCGATCACAAGATCCACACATGGCCATTCACCGCCATTCGACATGGCGATGGACAGACACTTGTTTGCTGCACCCATGGCAACCGAGTGATCGACTTCGACGCTGACGGAAACGTCATCTGGACGCTGACCAACGAAGACCTTCCCGGTGCATGGCTGCAAGACCCATGCGGTGCTCAGCTACTTCCCAATGGCAACGTCGTCATCACCAGCTACGCGGGCGGCCGAGCCGACGTGGACGCACCTAAACTCATGGAAGTGACGCGAGACAAGCAAGTCGTGTGGACCTACCGCGACGGCCAAAAGGTCGGCGTTCACCACTTCCAGCTTCTCACCACCAACGGGGAAAAAATCGCCGGCCCCATCCTCAAATAAGTGGCATAGGCTTCCAGCCTGTGATTGTCCGGAAGCCATCCCCCGCAACCGAACGCTCAAACGTTCAACGTTGTCATTCCCGCTCTTTCCTGCTCACCCACCAAGCCGATCGGTCCTCCATGAAGCTCCAGCTCCAAGCCCTGATGTGCGTGTGCCTGATGCAGGGAATCGCGGCCGCCGGGCCGCCTAACTTTGTCGTCATCTTCACCGACGACCAAGGCTACCAGGACGTGGGCTGTTTTGGCTCGCCCGACATCCGTACGCCGCGGTTGGATGCGATGGCAAGGGAAGGCATGAAGTTCACCAACTTCTACGCTCAGCCCATCTGCGGACCATCGCGAGCCGCCTTGATGACCGGTTGCTACCCGCTGCGGGTGGCGGAACGAGGGCACACCAAGCAGATTCACCCGATCTTGCACGAAGACGAAATCACTATCGCGGAAGTGCTGAAAACACAAGGCTACGCCACGGCTTGCTTTGGCAAGTGGGATCTCGCCAAACACACGCAGACCGGCTTCTTCCCCGATTTGCTTCCGACCGGTCAGGGATTTGACTACTTCTACGGAACCCCCACCAGCAATGACCGTGTGGCGAATCTGTACCGCAACAAAGAGCTGATCGATCCTGATTCCGACATGGCGACGTTGACTCAGCGTTACACCGACGAAGCCATCTCGTTCATCGAACAGAACCAAGACCAACCATTCTTTGTCTACATCCCTCATACGATGCCGCACACGCGGTTGGATGCGTCCCAAGCGTTCAAAGGCAAAAGCAAACGTGGCCTGTATGGCGATGTCATTGAAGAGATCGATTTCAACGTCGGCAGGATCCTGGACACACTCAGCGAACTGAAGCTCGCCGATAACACCTACGTTCTTTTCACCAGCGACAATGGTCCTTGGTTGGTCAAGAACAAAGGGCATGTGGACGGGCATCGCCCAAGTGATCACGGTGGGTCCGCTGGTCCGCTACGAAGCGGCAAAGTGTCCTCCTTCGAAGGTGGCGTGCGAGTCCCCGCGATTCTTTGGGGACCAGACAAAGTGCCCGCGGGAACGGTTTGCGATTCGATTGCGACGACCATGGACGTGATGCCAACCTTGGCTGCTCTCGCCGGAGCCGACGTTCCGTCCGATCGAGTGATCGACGGCGAAGACATCCGTCATCTCTTTCACGGTGAATTTGACCAAGCCGATCCTGACAAGGCGTTCTTCTATTACCTTCGAGTCCATCTGCAGGCCGTTCGGCAGGGCAAATGGAAGCTCCATTTGCCCCGCGAAAAAGAACCGATCGGAGTTGCCCCGTTCAGTCGCAATTCGCACATCGCTCCCAAGGACCGAATCGGTTTTGAGAGTCCCTTCCTGGTTGATTTGCAAAACGACTTGGGCGAGACAACGAACGTGGCGGCGGAAAATCCACAAGTCGTTGAAAGACTGCTGGGGCTAGCTGAATCGATGCGAGAAGACCTCGGCGACTTCGACCGAGTCGGAACAAACATGCGGTTCTTCGACCCGCTGGATGCTCGCCCGACGAAGCCGCCCGTGCCCGCACCAGCCGCTCGCAAAGGCAAGTCGTCTCATTCGGGCAAATGAATTCCCCAATGCTGCCTGTCTCATGCGGCACTCCCACATCATCCACGTCCCACACATGAAACCTCTCATCCACTCGCTGGCGATTGCCTGCATCGCCGTTGTCTTTCTGGCCAACGCAGCGCCGCTCCACGCCGCCGATCGTCCCAACATCATCCTGTTACTGGCGGACGACCTCGGCTACGGAGACCTGTCCTGTTTTGGCAGCCCCGCCGTCAAGACGCCACACTTGGATCGGCTCGCGAGTGAAGGCTTGAGGTGCGATCGCTTCTACGCCGGTTCGGCTGTTTGTTCTCCGACGCGAGCCTCGGTGCTGACCGGTCGTTATCCGCTGCGATTTGGAATCACAAAACACTTCAATGATCGAAACGGATGGCTGCCCGAATCCGCGACGACGGTGGCCGAACTTTTGAGCGACGCTGGTTACAACACGGCGCACGTTGGCAAATGGCATCTCGGCGGACTGCATGTTGACGAAACAGGAAAACGCTTGACCAACCAACCCGGCCCTCGCCAACACGGGTTCGATTTCTATCAAACGCAGATCGAGCAACAACCACTTCGCGGCAAAATGGGGCGTGACAAAACGCTCTTCCGGAAAGGCGGAACGGTCCTTCTTCGCAACGACCAACGGATCAACGAAGACGATCCGTACTATCCCAAACACTTCACCGATGCCAACGGAGATTTCGCGGTCGAGATGATCGAAAAATTCTCGAATGAGGAGGCTCCCTTTTTCATCAACATGTGGTGGCTCGTTCCCCACAAACCTTATGAAACGGCTCCCGAGCCGCATTGGTCCGACACCACTGCGGCCGGGATCAGCGACGATCAACACCGCTTCCGGTCGATGGTCCAGCACATGGACGCCAAGGTTGGCGAGATCCTTCAGAAGCTCGATGAACTGAAGATCGCCGACAACACGCTGGTCCTTTTCACCAGCGATAACGGCGCTGCTTTTGAAGGCTTCATTCACGACTTGAAAGGCGGCAAAACCGACCTGCATGACGGCGGCATTCGCGTGCCGATGATCGTGCGTTGGCCAGCCGCCATTCCACCGGGCCAAACATCGCAGGCGTTTGGCCACACCAACGATCTTTTGCCCTCCTTCTGCGACGCAGTCGGTGTCGATGTGCCGGGCGCATTGTCCTTGGATGGACTGAGTCTGTTGCCGCATTGGAAGGGAGGCACCCCGCCGAGCGACGAAGAAAGAGGCACCGTGTTCTGGCAATTGGAACTCTACAAATCGCTTCAGCGTCACACTCCCAAACCCAAGCCATTCGCGACGGAAGTGGTGAGGCGTGGGAACTGGAAGCTGCTCGCATTCAAAGGCAAACCGGTCGAATTGTTTGACGTGGACACCGACCCCAACGAGAAACACAACGTGCTCGCCGAGCATCCAGACCTGGTCGCGTCACTGAGTGCTGAGCTGAACCAATGGCTCAACGAACCACGGACGACCAAGTGACTTGACCGAAGCGATCACACCATTCAAGGACCAGAAAATGATTTCAAGAAGCATGTTTGTTCGTCTGTTTCTGTTGAGCGGCATCCTCATGGCCGCAACTGGAACGGCGGTTTCCGCGGACAGCGCCTCCACATCAACACTGGGACAAGACCCACCTGCGAACGCTGTGGTGCTGTTTGACGGTTCGGGGTTCGATGCCTGGAAACCGTTCTCGTGGCAATGGATCAATCCCAAAGACGATCAACAGGAAGTGCAATGGAAAATGGTGGACGGCGACGCGATGGAAATCGCGTTTGAATTGGACGGCAAGCGACGCAAGCAGTTTCTTTGCACGAAGCAAACTTTCGGTAGTTATCGTCTGCACCTGGAGTTTCAGTTGCCCGAGGAAGGCAGCGGGAACAGCGGAATCTTCTTCGGCCCGTTGTACGAGTTGCAAGTCCTCCACAGCGCCGACAAAGAACGCCCCGGTCTGGGTGACTGCGGCGCGATCTATCAAATCCGGGCCCCTGACGTGAACGCCGCACTCGGCCCTGGC
Organism: Rhodopirellula bahusiensis; assembly: GCF_002727185.1. Lineage (NCBI taxonomy): Bacteria > Pseudomonadati > Planctomycetota > Planctomycetia > Pirellulales > Pirellulaceae > Rhodopirellula > Rhodopirellula bahusiensis. The sequence goes on along the minus strand of NZ_NIZW01000032.1, from coordinate 25,970 downwards.
GAGTGGCAAACGGTGGACCTGGAATACCAAGCCGCTGAGATCGGCAAGAACGGCTTCATGACGGAAAACGGTGCCGCGCGTGTCACCGTACGGCTCAACGGAAAGTTGATTCACGACGACTTCAAACTGTCACTTCGTCGCAACAAGTACGCCGCTTTCCCCGAGGAACCGACCTCGCCGATCGTGCTTCAGGAACACGGCTCGAAAGTTAGATTCAGAAACATCTGGGTGGTCGAGAAAACGTCTCCACTTGCGAACACGAAATAGCAACGTTCTCAGCCACGGAGAATCAAATCGCTCCCCAAGTACCGCCCGTGGCGTTTCTCATCGCGGCAAAATCACCTTCAAAATCGTTGTGACAAAGCGGTTTTTCAAACGCTTGGTCAGGCAGAGACAAGTTCTCTCCCGTGCTCCTGCCAACGAAGTGCCAAATCATGTGCGTTCAAGCGACGATCCGCCCCTTTCAAATCTTTGTCGGAACGCTGCTTCTCTTGGCCACCGGCGGATCTGCGAAGACATTCGGCAACGACTATCCCACGCTGGGCGAGGTGCTGCCACTGTCTCCCGAGCGAGTGCGAGACATCGATCTTCATGAAGACTGGATGGAAAGTCGTCGGGACGCCCGACGATGACAAATTTCCATTGTGATCGACGACGGAAGAATTCGTTTCCGAGTCGACGGCGACCACGTCGGGCGAATCGACCTCGATGATCTGCCAAATCCTCCAGAAGAGGACTCGGAACAGGAAGATGATCAGGAGGGTAACCGTTGCCCTTGAATAGTTCTGCGAGCGTCAGTTCATCCGCGTGGCTTGTTCTCTACCAATGGGTCTGTTCGTGCTTGTGCCAATCCTTTCACAGCGGCCCGCTTGACGCATTCCAACTCGTCACACATTGGATCGGAGGGGACAGTTAACCGCGTCCTCGAGGACAGGGACAATTCCACTCGGGGTCGTGAGGTCTGCTATCGTTTTCCTGTTGCCCGAGTCTCAGAGCACACATCGCGAGGCGAGTCCAGGAGAATCATCATGAAGTATGAAATCAAGATTCAAAGCATCGAGCGCCGGGTTGCGACGGGCTTTCGGCTGCCGGCCGCCTTCCAATCGTTCGTGGAAGTTTGCCGCCACTCCCAGCTGGACGACCTGGGTTGGTTCGCTGTGAAGTACACCAAGGCTTCGGACTTGCTTGGATTCGACGCCGGAGACCGAGTGGTCCCTTTCTTGCGACTAGGAGACGGCGGGTTTGTGGCCTTCTGGTTTCAGACGCGAACTTCGCCCACCATCATCCACTGCGATAGCGAGGGACAAACATCCATCGCTGGCGCTAACTTTGCTGACTTCCTGTTGAGATTGACCCGGCGCAAGTCATCTGTACCGGACATCGATGAGCGTGAAGGCGATCAGTTGCCTGAGTTCAAACGTCTGCCGAAACGTGTCGCGCCGATCGCGAAAAAACAGAAGGAGTTGAAAGCTTGGCTCAAACAGAACCGCCCCGAGGAACTCCCCGCCGATGAGGAAGCGGAATCAATTCGTCAGGAGTTGTGCAAGGTGCTCGCAAGCGACATGGCAGCATCGATTCGTGAATCGGAGAAGCTCTTGGGGCACAAGCTGACCGCCGACGATGACTTCCCGTCGACGGTCGACATGATAGCGCATCTAACAAAGAGGTCGTACAAGATCACCACGATCGGCGGCCAACCGTTCCCACGTCCCCAAAGACTTCGGAAGGTATTCGACCGGCTGGTTGACTGGCTAGGACATTCACTCAAGTCATGCGAAATCTCGGTCTGGTCCGATGGTCGTGTGTTCGTCGACAAGAACATCTGTCTCGGAAATCCGCCAAAGCGGGAATGATTTCGTTCGCATCTTCCGATCTGGACGACGACAGCAATCGCGACCCACCGACGGGCGAATCCTTGCGAAATTGACATCGGACCGTCGAGCCGACCCAACGGACACCACGGTGCATTTCCATAACGCTTGCATTTCCACACTTTGAACGTTATTGCGTAGTCTGATGGATTCATGTTCACTCGCGGGTCGGCGCAGTGATTTCCCAACAGCCCTGACACGCGAGTGCGTGGGCGTTCCGAATCGGCATCGATCCGACCGCTTTGCTGTTGGTGATCGGAAACGCAGTCGTTGTGGCATCGCTCGTGCTGCTCTCGATTTTTGACGCGGTTGCAATTCGATATCTGATCGTCGAACTGATCGCGGCAGGAATCTTCGCGTCTCTGTTTTTAGTCGAACTCGTGACGGGAGCGGCCAACGTCCCTGGCTTCCAACACTATGCCTACACGGGCATCCTTTGGATCATGCTGTACACGAAGTGGCCCGTCGTCGGGATCGTTTTCTACCACGCTGCTTTGATGTGCACCCTGCTGACATTGGCACTGACCGACCTGGATCGCCGACGGCTTCCCACATGGTTTACTTGCATGCTGGCAATCTTTTTCACGAGCCTGCCGATCGCCGCCGGGCAACTGCAGCCATTCACACTGCACCTCTCGTCGACCATCCCGGATGCTGCGGCGCGAGCAGCGACGTGCCTGATCGGTGCGATCACTGGTGCCGTCTTGGGAATGGCGGTACATCGAGCTGGCAGATTTGGCAAACGCAGTCGTGCTCTTCCGCTGGCGATGATGCTCATGGGCGTTTGTCTTGGCTGGCAAGCGACGATCGCCATTGCGGCCATCTATGGCCTGCTCCTGCTAGCGTTTCGCTACGCCAATAACGGCGGTGCACGCATCCGACTCCTTCAGCCGACCGCGATCCTGCTGGCCGCGGTCATGATTCATCATCCGTATTGGAAGATGATCGCAGAGATCTGGTGAAGAATGCTTCCGCGACGGAGTCGGCTGATGCCGAGAAGTCGCGCTGCTACAAGCAATCGTTGCAGTGGCCACGGAGCAAAATCTCCGTCACTTCGCCAAACTTGTCGCTCACTCGCTGGCTACCCGCGGTTAACTTCACATCATCCAAGCAGGATACAGTGCCGCAATCGACGCAAAGAAAGTGTGGGTGAGCGGATTGGTTGTGAGCACCTTCAGCGATCGCTTCGAATCGCCAAACGTGATCTCCCAGTTCCGTACGACGCAGCAAACCGGCGTCTGCCATGTCGTTCAAGTTGCGGAACGCGGTCGCCTTGTCCACGCCATTGGCGGCAAGATGATCCGCAACGTTGGCATGGGTCAACGGAGCACTGGCATCCCGAAGCATCATCAGCGTCGCGATTCTCGCGGGTGTCGCTCGCAACCCCGCATCACGAATAGCTTGCTTGATTGCTTCGATTGACTCGGACGACTTACTCACAGAGTTGACCCAAAAGAAATGAACCTGACCAGGATTCCAAGAAGAACTGTCAGTTTAACAAGTTGCAATCGACTTGCAAATGTTTAACCAACGTCAAGTGATCACTTGACGACCGAAAGAGGCCCGTGATTGTCGCAGTGATCGCCATGCGGATGATGCAGATGACCGTCGACCAAATAATCGATGTGGTCACCGTGGGGGACTGGTTCATGCCCACAACCGGGGCCGTGCTGATGATCGTGGTTGGCATGGACGTTGGACATTCGAGAATCCCTTGAAAACAGAAAACGGGTCATATCTCCATCGCGTGCATGCCCCCATTGGTCACCAAGCGTGAGATGTGGTCGTCGGCGAGAGAGTAAAAGACATGCTTGCCGTCGCGTCGCGAACGGACGATCCGCTCGCTCTTCAGCAAACGCAACCGCTGAGAAATCGCTGGCATGGGCTCACCCAGCAACTCACAAACTTCCGAAACACATCGTTCGGAAGCTTCGAGCAACATCAGCAATCTCAGTCGCTGTGGATCGCCCAACGCACGAAAAATCGCCGCCGCACGCTCGCATGCTTCCGCATCAATCGTTACCCGCAGCCCCCGATGATCGTGGCCGTCACAGCTCGGCTCATTGGTTTCGACGCGTTTCTGTATTCGCTTTTGGTGTTTTTGTCTTTGCCATCTTTCTCACTACACTTGCATAGCTATGCAAGTGCACGTTTTCATCTCAAGTTGTCAATCTCAGAAAAGGGAAGATCGCAAGGGAGCGAAAACGAGAAATCCGGCCACTCAACCCGGAAAGTCAGCACCCCCGGCGAACGTCCCTCCCTATATGCACGCCGATTGCATCGGCGTAAACTTTGCGATTTAGATCACGCACGGGATTCCCGATGAGCTCCTCTTGGCTTCTGGCGATTTATTGCGTCTTCGTCTTGGCGGCGTCGGTCATGGGCGGGCGATTGTCGTCGCTCCTGCGGATGACGCACCTGAGAACGCAGCTTTTGATGAGCGGCGTCGGCGGGTTGATGCTGGGAATCGCGATGCTGCACTTGCTGCCGCACGCCACCGGAGTGCTGGGTTCCGCGTCAAAGGCGTGCAGCGGGGCCTTGGTTGGGCTGGTGGTGATGTTCCTGACGATCCGTCTGTTCCACACCCACGACCACGGCGTCCCGTTCGAGTCAGACGGCTCGGCAGTCGCGTGCGATCACGGCCATGGACACGATCACCACCATTCCGAAAAGGGAATCAGCTGGTTTGGCCTGTTCTTTGGACTGGCACTCCACACGCTGGTCGATGGAGTCGCCCTGGCGAGCAGCGTCTTGATCGATGCTGACCACGAAGCCTGGCTGGGGCTGGCCGGTTTGGGAACGTTCCTGGCCGTCGCGCTCCACAAACCGCTCGACGCATTCGCGATCACTTCGGTGATGAGCAAACAGAAGTGGTCCTCGTCGGCTCAAAACGTCGCGAACATCGCCTTCTCACTGGCCTGCCCCATCGGTGCCGCGGCATTCTATTTCGGTGCAATGAAATTTGATGCCGACAACGCATTTCTTGGTTGGGGGCTGGCGATTTCCGCCGGCTTCTTCCTCGGCATCGCTTTGGCGGACCTTCTGCCCGAGGTCGCCTTTCACGATCATGACCGGGGCAAGCTGACATTCGCTTTCCTTCTCGGGGTCGCGATCGCGATTGGCATCGAAAACTTGCCAGGACACAGCCACGAACATCATTCGGCCGGCGAGCCTGATGGGCACGAGCACGTTGATCACGCTCATGACCACAGCGGCCACGATCACGGTGCTCACGATCACGATCATTGAATCACGAGACCAATCGGTCGTTTCAGCTTGAAAGCAGAGACAGATTTCCCCGATAGGCCGGACCAAGCCGCTTCGGCGCCGCCCCAGCGAACGAACCATCCTCGCCAGGCCAGCCTTCGCCGGACTTGCGTCGCAAAGCCACCTTCAAGCGGCCTACGCAGGCTTTTGAGGTTAAGCCGTTGAGAGCAGGAAATACCGAAAGCCGCCAATTCTGCGGCTGCCCCTGGATATGCACAACGCTTGCAGAAGCACTTGACAGGCGAGGTCCTATTCTCTTTAATGCACACTGCCTGCATTTGCACGCTGGTCATCACCGACGACTCGCAAAACAGCGAACGGTAGCCAGCGACGAGCCGCCGTTTCCACCATTGGATAACCGCATTCCCGACGAACTGATGGATCCTGATCAATGAGCGACGTCCCGTATCAGCCCGCCAGTGCATTGCCGTTCAGCAGCCCGGAACCCGAGACCGTTTCGACCTGGCGTGACTGGATCGGTATCGTCGCATCCATCGGATGTGCGATTCACTGCGCGGCGATGCCGTTTGTGATCGCTTCTTTGCCCGCGCTGGGGCTCAGCTTTCTCGCCGATGAATCCTTTCATCAGTGGATGGCATTGGCGTGCTTCTTGATCGCGATCGCAGCCTTCGTTCCGGGCTTTCGAAAGCATCGCCAGAAGACTCGAGCGTTCAAGCCTTCATCGCACCCTTCGCCATCTGGATCACACCACTGGGCGGAATCCTGCTGGTCGGTGCCCACTTGCTGAACCGCCGATACGGATGCCTCTGCGGATGCTGCGAGCCCGCCATGCAGGCTGCGTAACCGAAGCTGCCACGGAGACTTCTCGCTGAAAGGCGATCTCTTGTTGGTCGCCTCGGAAGGATTCAAAGGGACGGAAGGCATACGCCGCAGGCAATCGCAACGCCACCTACGAACCGTCTATTCCCCACAGCTACTTGCACTTCAGCAGCAATTGCTCCAACTCAGCCCAGCCCGATGTCGGGCTGTCGGTGATGATCTCCAACCGATCCAACAACGCCCCAGACGGAACGCCTTCCTGTCACCGTTCTGTCCGGTTTCTTGGGAGCTGGAAAGACGACGCTGCTCAATCACATTTTGACCAATCGCGAAGGCTTGCGAGTCGCCGTGATCGTCAACGACATGAGCGAAGTCAACATCGATGCCGGTCGCTGAAACGTTCACCTTCGAAGACGAAGAAGGCGATAGCCTGTCCTTGGTCGCTGACCTGGACACAATGGTGACTGTCGTCGGCGCGGGCAACTTCATGAAGGACTTTGGTTCCTGGGATGACCTCACTGATCGTCGCTTGGGATTGAGCGACGAGGACACTCGCAACATTGTCGACTTGCTGGTGGACCAAGTCGAATTTGCCAATGTCATCGTGGTCAACAAGACCGACTTGATCTTGCCGTACGAACTGAAGCAACTCAAACAGATCCTGCGTCAACTCAACGCCAACGCCAAGATCTTGTGCACGACCGAAAGCCAGGTCGAACTGTCCGAGATCATGGGAACCGGCTTGTATTCGCTGAGCGAAGCCGAAACCCAGCCCGGATGGCTGGGCCGACATGGAAGAACCGTCGATCATCCCGAGCTTGCATGCTCGAATATCTCGTCTTCAGCGATGATCCAAACTCGGTTCTCATCCTTCGGTTCAACGACCTGGGTGCCCGTGAATTCGCCAATCGCTGGAAACACCAAGCATCCTGACGAATACCAAAAGCATGGAAGCTTTGGCAGCGATTCGCGGCGTCGACCAATTTGCACTGCCGGGTGCAGGTGACCGCAGAGCAACAGGTCGCTTCCCTCTGGGACTGCCATCGGTTCGTGCCCCAACGCGAGTCGCCCCAACCGCTCACCCGGCGCAACGACATCGATCGGCCATCGTTTGGGAAGGGCACCGACATGGGCATCGTGATTGCCGCGAATCAAAGTGAAACGGACCGAAGGGTGACTGTCAAAGAAAGCCTCAATCGCATCGACGGTTCCAACGGTCAACGATGAACGCGCATGAAACATATCACCGAGAATCACCAAACGGCTCGCATGCGTTTCGGCCAATACCGCGGAGATCGTTTGCATCGTCCGCTCGGTGCTACCCGTTGGGACAGGAACCCCGTGGCGACGAAACGTTGCGTCTTTGCCGAAGTGCGTATCGGCGACAAACAGCGTCTCGTGCAGCGGACTGTAGGCAGCACGCTGAGCGAACAGGTGCAGATCGATTCCGTTGATTGACGCGCGAATGAACTTGCCCACTAATTTCCCTCGGCTGCTCGTTCGAGGTCTTCCTGCATGCGCCGGACACGGTCCGCCAAAGTTTCGCTGCTCACTCGCTCTCGCAGCTTGTCGACGAGCAAGCCGAACGCCAATGGCGTTACACGCTCCGGCTCATTGATGATGATACGGCTGGCTTCGATTCGTCGCAGAGCCGCTAGCAGCCGAGTTGATTCGAGCTGCTGCTCCAGCACTTCACGACGACTCTGCTCCAAAAGCATGTTTTGGGGATCGTATTGGCAAAACACGTCGAAGAAAAGGTTGCTGATCGCCTGCAGGTGATTGGCACTCTTTCGACGACCGGGCAAGCCTGGGTGGATCAATCCGGCGACCCTCGCAATTTGCCGAAACTGTCGTTTTGCCATGCTCGTTGAATTCATGCTCTCCAAAATATCCGCCGCAGCGTCACCGGTCGCAAAGACGCCCGCCGTCACGGCTTGTTCAACCTGAATCTCCGTCGGCGATTGCAAAACGATGCCGTGGTCATTGCACGCCATCGAAAAGGATTGCTTCCGCAACTTGGACATGCGGTGCGCGAACAATGCCGCCATGCCTTCGTGAACCAATCGACCTTCGAACGGGAATAGAAACAGATGGAACCCTCCGCGGGTTTTTGTCTTTTCCATCAACAACTCGTCTTCGCGTGGAAGGGTGCTCCACTGGGACTGCAGCTCCAACAGCGGCCGGAGTGCTTTCATTTCTCGGCCAATGTACTGGCCCTCAGATGCCTGCTGGATTCGTTGCCGAAGGGCTTGGCTCAATTCCGTTGACAACGGCATCCTGCTGCCCATCCATCGCGGGACCGTGTCTGGTTTTCCGGTCGCACGGCGGACGTACGCGGCATTGTCTTTGACGCGAACCAACTCCACCAAACGCCCCGCGAATAAGAACTTCTCTCCGGGTTTGATTCGTGATAGGAAACTCTCCTCGGCGGTGCCAAGAGTTTTCCCCTTCAAAAACTTCACCTGCATGGAGGCATCGGCAACAATCGTCCCAATGTTCATCCGATGGTTGGTGATCGTGCGTCGCTGCGTCACCTGATAGCGTTCGTCACTAATTTCAACACGATGGAAATCAGGGTACGCATCCAGCGATTCGCCACCTCGGACAACGAAATCCAGTACCCATTTCCATTCGATTTCCGTGAGTGAACGATAGGCATGAGCCGTGCGAACTTCTTTCAATAATTCATCGCTTGTAAACCCGCCACCGATCGCGATGGTGACCACGTGTTGAGCGAGAACATCCAGGGGCTTGTCGAGCATCGGACGGGCTTCTAGCTTCCCGTTTCGTATGGAATCTTGCGCCGCTGCAAGCTCGATCAGCTCAATCGTGTTGGTCGGAACGAACGCAAGCCTGCTGGTCGCATCGGGTTGGTGTCCGCTGCGACCGGCACGTTGCAGCAATCTCGCCGCACCTTTGGGACTGCCGATTTGAATCACCAAATCAACGGCCGTGAAATCAACACCCAAGTCCAGACTGCTCGTGCAAACCACCGCACGAAGCTTCCCACCACGCAGACCTTCCTCCACCCATTGGCGCACCGACATGTCCAACGATCCATGATGGATCGCGATCTGGCCGGCCCATTCTGGCTTTTGCTTCAGCAGGTGTTGGTACCAAATCTCTGTCTGCGATCGCGTGTTGGCAAACACCAGAGCACTGTTGACGGAATCGAGCAGTTCGACAACCTGCGGCACCATCCTGGTTCCGATATGGCCGGACCAAGGGAAGCGATCCATTTGCGATGGGATCAGCGACTGAAACTTGACCTTCTTGTTCTTGAACCCTTCCACGATTCTGATCTGCTGATTTGACTGGTCGCTCACCAACGCATCGCAGGCTTCTTGCAAATTCCCGAGCGTCGCCGACACACCCCAGATTCGCAGGTTGGGGTTCAGCGACTTCAACCGAGACAAGGCCAACTCGGTTTGAATCCCCCGCTTCGTCCCAAGCAACTCGTGCCACTCGTCAACGATCACCGCCTCCAGTTCCGACAGTTGGCCCATCAAGTCTTTGTGGGTCAACATCAACGAGAGGCTTTCGGGAGTGGTCACCAAAGCGGTTGGCAGCTTCTTCAGCTGTCTCGCCTTCATACTCTGCTTGCTGTCGCCCGTTCTTGACTCGAGCGTCCATGGCAAACCAAGCGAATCCAATGGTGCACGGAGTGAACTTTCGGTGTCACCAGCCAGGGCTCGTAACGGGGTGACCCAAAGGACGCGCACGGCGGGCGGACGCTTCGGATTCCACTTGGACGGATCGGGATTCTTCTGCAGCCAATTGAGAATCGGTCCCATCCAAACGCCGAGAGTTTTCCCAGTCCCGGTCGCCGAATGCAACAACCCGCTGCATCCATCTCTGTAAGAACGCCACACCGTTCGCTGGAATGCAAATGGCTTCCAACCGACTGATGCAAAGAAGCGATCGACGATCTGGGACGGCGTTTCTCGTTTGGTTGGGATGGAACTGTTCAACGCTGACCGTTCTTCGATTCAATCGCTGGTGGCGTGTCCGACTCCATCGGAAGCAACTCGATTAGCTCGTCCAAACGATTTGCATCGGCAGCCTTCTTGTCGTGACGCCAGCGAACAATTCTCGGAAACCGAGTCGCTACTCCGCTCTTGTGCCGCGAACTACGTTGCAATCCTTCAAACGCCAGCTCCATGACCAATTCAGGCGTGACGCTTCGCACTGGCCCGAACGCTTCCTTCGTATTGGTGCGAACAAAGCGATCGACTTTCCGAATCTCAGCGTCCGTCAATCCGCTGTACGCTTTTGCAAATGGGACCAGTTTCTCCTGGTCCCACAACGCGAACGTGTAATCCGTGTACAAACTCGCACGCTTCCCGTGACCCTTTTGTGCATAGATCAGAACCGCGTCGATCGTGTACGGATCGACTTTCCACTTCCACCATGTACCGCGAACTCGGCCAACATCGTAAGCCGCATCCTTTCTTTTCAACATCAATCCTTCCGCAAAATTTTCGCGGCTCGTCTCACGGATCGTGCTCCAATCTTCCCACGACGATCCACTGATCAGCTTGGTCATGCAAATGTTTGGGTGATCCACTGCCCCCAAAACCTTCTTCAAGTGCTGACGGCGTTGATCGAAAGTAAGTGAACGAACGTCGTCCCCATCGTGTTCCAAAAGATCAAACGCATGGAAGGTGACAGGGACTTCGGCGAGCAGTTTCTTGCCGACCGTTTTACGACTGATTCGTTTCTGAAGCTTGGCGAACGGAAGCACCTCGCCTTCCGCTGTTGCAGCCAAAATCTCTCCGTCGATCACGGTGCCGTCGGGCAAGTGCTCGGCAGCCGCTTCAATTTCGGGCCAACGATCCTCCATCATCTCTTCACCGCGAGACCAAATGAAGGTCTCGCCGGAGCGACGAATCACTTGCGCTCGAATCCCATCCCATTTCCATTCCGCGATGTAATTGTTCGCATCGCCCAACGGCTCGGGCCCTGCTTCATTGTCGATCGGGTGCGCCAAACAAAATGGGTACGGCTGGCTGATGATGGTGTCTTGCGTGTCGGAATCAATCAGTCTCTCGAAAAAGTCTGCTGATGGATCCCAGTTGCCCATTAATCGGTGTGCAATCACATCCGCGGGCACTTCGAATTGATTCGCGACCGCACGGGTCACAAGACGTTTGCTCACGCCCACGCGAAAGGCACCGGTGATCAGTTTCATTACCACGAAGCGGATGTCAGCTGGCGTTTCATTCCAGATCGAAAGAACTGCGCTTCGCTGCTCTCGCTCGTCCATCTTCCGAAGCGGCATCAACTTCTGAGTGATCCAAAATGCGAGACTATCGTCGTGCTGCATCTCACCTGGCGGAACCGTCAGCGTGAGCGTTTCGGCCAGGTCACCGACCGAGTGGTACGACTCATCAAACAGCCAGTCAGGAATCCCTGCCTGCTCCGCTGCCCAAGCCCGCAACAGCTTCGTTGGCACAAGTTGGCGAAGCTTGCTTCCAGAAAGGAAGTGGATCGCCCAAGCCGCATCCAGACCATCGGCGTCGCTAAAGTAGGCCGACATGGCTGCGATCTTTTCGTTGGTCTTTGTCGTCGAATCCAACGCGTTGTAAAGCTGAGCGAACTGGATCATGGCTCGGACCTGCCTTCATCGGTGGCGCCCGCCGAAACGTCACTTTCAGCATCTGGTACGCCAGCGATCGCTTCGTCCTCGTCTTCGCCGCGATCTGCCCGCTCGAGAACTTCTGCATTGCGACCTTGTTCGTTCAGATAGCGTGCAACCACGGCACTGTAACCGTGCGTGACCCAAACGGTTTCTGGATCGCAAAGTTCAACCGCTTTCAATAGCGACGGCCAATCCACATGATCGCTCACCACGAAACCTCGATCCACACTGCGACGTCGCCTCGCTCCGCGGATTGCCATCCATCCGCTGGCCATCGCGGTGGAGATTCGTCCAAACCTCCGCATCCACGGGGTCCCATGTGCACTGGGGACTGCAACGACCATCCCGCCCTGCCAGTCGTGTTTCCCTTCGATCGAGCCCACGTAGGTCGTCGATGGCATCGCGACGCCGGATTGCCGATACGCTTCGGTGCCTTTTTCGACCGCGCCATGGGTGTAGATCGGACCGATGCCTGCATCCAAACTGGCGAGCAGTCTTTGGCTTTTCCCGACCGCATACCCATAAATAACGGAACACTTCCCTTCGTCTCGGTTCTGCCGCCACCACTCGTTGATGGCCGAAGTCGTTTCGGACTCTGGTCGCCATCGATAGACCGGCAACCCAAACGTTGATTCAGTCACCAGCAAATGACAGCGGATCGGTTCCCAGCTCTCACAGGTTGGATCTTCCCCGAGTTTGTAATCGCCGGTGACGACTTCCACGCGACCGCGATACTCCAGTCGAATCTGCGCGGACCCCAGCATGTGTCCCGCTGGATGAAAGCTGACTTTGACGCCGCCGATCGAGATGGATTCGCCATACTCAAGGAACTCGAACTCCGCATCGTCGTTCATTCGCATTCGCAGGAGATGCTCGCTCGGTTTGGCAGCCAAGTAGTGTCGACATCCCCATCGAGCGTGATCGGTGTGAGCGTGACTGACGACGGCGCGCTCGACCGGGCGACTGGGATCGATGTAGAAACCGCCCAGCGAACAATACAAACCAGCCTGTGTCGATTCCAAAATCACGTTCGATCCGCCGCGGACCGAAGGAAGAGTACACGATCGCAACAACGGTCAAACGTTGGCAATCGATGGTCGATCTTTCTGTTAATCACGCTCATCAGTTCAGTACATAGGTATCATCAGTCCGTCCCATGGTAGACAAACGGCGAGTGATCAAAGGACGACCTCAAAATGAGCCATGAACTACGACGCAATCGGCTTGCCGAGCCTCTCTCGGGCCGGTCACCTCTCCTGAGACAAATAATTCCAGGATTCAACCCGCGACCGTTCAATCCTGATTTTCGCGAATGAGATCGATGATTCGCTTTGGATGAGGAAGCCCCTTTGCAACGACCTCCAGGTCGTCTTGTCCCGAACTGGAGATGCCAATGCCTCCGACGTTGAGCAATCGCTGAGCGAACGATTGATCGAGTTGGATGTTGCGAACGTCGTCGTGCTGGACTTCTGATGTATCTCGCGAAACGATGCCCTCGCGGTAGATGGTGCGATCGTCGGTGACGGTCAAAGTGGTGAATCGGCTCAGCAACGTCCAGTAACCGATCATGCCCGCGACCACGAGCAAAGCCACCGTTCCCAACCAGACCACAATGGAGGCCGGACCGAGCACCATGGCTTCGCCCAACGAATAACCTGCCAGCGACATGCCGGTGACTGACATGATGAGCAACGTCACTGCAACGAGCCCCACGACGGCACAAACGATCGTGGCGATGGGGCGGGCTCGAAAGACAACCGGATGAACATCAACCAATGTGCGTTCGGCTGGCTCCGATGCCATTTTGCTTTCGCGTGCCGCTTCTTCTTCGACCTCGTGGACCGAGGTCACCACAGCGGTTGGCATCTCCATCTCGAATGGCTTTTGGCAACTTGGACAGACCACTGGCCCATCGAGATGCTCGATCGTGCTGTCGACTTCGCGTTGGCAGTAAGGGCACTGCGTGGTAAGGACTTGCATGTTTGAAACTTCCGGTACGAATGATTGATGCGACGGCAACGAACCATGCACATCACATACCGAAAAGTGCCAATTATCTGCGAGACTCTCGCTCCAACCCTCAGTGCACTTTCAATCGACAAGCTGGCCGTTATGCGGCCATCGACGAACAGCTTTGTTCGCACTTTCGGCAGCACTCAACGCACTTGTCCATTCCACCGACCTTTTCGCAACTCTCCGCACACGCTTTGCAGATTTCGGCGCAGGCTCGGCAGTAGAGCGAATGATGATCGCTGTTCCTGCTCATGAAATCCACGCAGGCGTTGCATGCCGCGATGCAATCGAGCATCAGCTTGACGTGCGATTGCTCCACATGGTCACCACCTTCGACGAGACAGTGGCTAGTCAACATGTCGGCGCAAGTGGTTCGGCATTCTTGACAGTTCTGGATGCATTCTTGCATGGATGCGGTTGCAGTACTCATTCAGGTTTCTCCGTTGGAGTGACTTCATGCGGCCGAGTTGCCGCGACTCTCCTCGGCTGCAACCCGCATACCACTGAGCAACCACGAACAACGGACATTCAACTCAAACAAAATGGCAAGCAAAACATCACAGGGGACTGTGATGGCGCCATTACACGAGACTACGACAATCGACGCGATTTTCCTGGTCGCGTTGATCGGCACACTCTTTCGTCCACGTGTACAACGTCAGCGGAGGCAAGTTGAAGGGAACAGCTTCCGTCTTCGCGGGACCAAACAGCGGCCGTGCAAATTCTTCGACATGGTTGCGAATCTGATAGGCCACGAACACTCCGCCCGGTCGCAAGACCTGATGAATGGACTGAGCGATAGTTTCTGCGATCGCGGGTGGCATGCTGCTGAATGGCACCCCCGAAACAACCGCGTCAACTGATCCGCATTCATGTCTCGCAGCGATCTCCGCTAGCGAACAAGCGTCATCGATCGCAACCTCCAACCGTGGATCTTGGATCTCGTGAAGAGGCGGAGCAAACACTGTCGATTTTTCAACCGCCAGCAGCTTTGCGTCGGGTCGCATGAATTCGAGCAAGCCCTGGGTCGTGCCCCCGGCTCCTGGCCCTAGTTCGATCACACAGCGTGCGTTTCTCACACAATCGCGGTTGGCGAGTTTCCGCGTCAGGTAGGGTGAACTCGGGCAGAGGGTAGCGACATCCAACGGAGCCTGCATCCATGCCCTCAAGACATAAAACGCACGCGTGGCAAATGTCGGCCGGATGCCCGCTTCACTCGGCCCTGCACTGATCGCATGCATGTTGCTTCAACCCCGATGGAAATCAATCGCCAATACGTAAAAACCCGACGCTGCCACTCGTTCATCGAAGCGACATACAGCCGAACATCGACCGCGACGGAACTGCAATGCAATCCACATGCCAGGTCGGTATGAAGATTGCGTCGTCTCTGCATATCTTCGGACTTTGAACCTCAATCGCAGGCACCACGGACGATGAAAAACGCTCCCGATCAACCAGAAATCACTACCGCGAGTGCCAAAGCGATCAACTACAGGATCGATTCTGGTTCGACTCCTGCCGCCGCCACCGAACCGTTCCTACACGATTCATCTCATCAAACCGAAACGCCTCATCCGCGTCGTGATTCGGCGTCATCGTCGACGCTTCCTGGTCGCGGCGATCGTTGGACACGAGGCATGGTCACGGCGATCGCGGCCATCTTGACGTTGGGCACGCTCTATGTCGCGACCGATCTGCTGGTACCAATCGCGATCGCATCGCTCGCTTATCTGACGCTTCGACCAATCGAGGCCAAGATTTGTCGGTGGGGCGTTCCACAGGCGGCCGCCAGTGCATTGTTGATCATCGGGCTGTTCTCTTCGCTCGCGTTGATCGTTGCATTGCTCTATTCGCCGGCGCAGCAATGGATCACCTCGGCACCCGAAAGCCTCCACACGATTCGGAGCAAGTTTCAATCGGTCGCGGAACCTCTTACCGCGGTCGATCGAGCGGGCACGGCGGTGGACGATGCAACTGTTCCCCTGAAGAACGACCAACCGCGAATCGAGGTGGCTTACCAAAAGCCATCCATCGTGGAGGAAACCGTGATGATCAACCAGACAGGTCAAATGCTCGCATTCGTCGCCGCAATCGCGGTGCTGACATTCTTCATGTTGTCGACGGGCGACGATCTGCTGAACCGAACGCTCGGAGTCCTTCCCAACGCGAACACACGCGGCGAAGTCTTGAACAAGATCGGCGACATCCAGCAAAGCGTCGGACGTTATCTTGCGCAGATCACCTGCATCAACATCGGACTGGGTGTGGCGGTCACGATCGTAATGTGGATGGTTGGCATGCCGACGCCGGTCCTCTGGGGTGTGACCGCTGCTTTGTTCAATTTCATTCCTTACGTCGGTCCATTGGCTGCCACATCAATCGTCTTTCTCGCAGCCGCCAGTTCGTTCGATACGATGGGCCGAGCGAGCTTGACAGCGTTTGCGTTTTGGCTGACCACCGCGATCGAAGGCCAATTCGTCACTCCGACCGTTCTGGGCAAGACACTGAAAGTCGGCCCAGTCGTGGTGCTCATAGCGGTCGCGTTCTGGGGATTCCTTTGGGGATTGTCCGGCGTCTTCCTGGCAGTCCCGTTGCTGATCGTGCAAAGGAAAATCTTCGCGAGCTTTGATGCCACGTATGCGTTCGCCGTCGTGCTCGGAGAAGACGCTTGCGAGCCTGGCGAAGATTGCAATCCAATCAAAGAACACAAACCGATTGCAGAAGCGTCACCCATCTAGCATGACCTCATCTGGTCAGCTCGCAGGTCTCGCTATCCACGGATTTCAACCGTTGAGTTTGCACGATCGGAAGCGGTGGCTCGTTCACATACCCTACTGACTGGTCAGTTTTTTCAGCAGCGTTGCCACTTTGCCTTTTGCTGGGAACGAGGCAAAGCCGTCGATTTGTTCCGGTGTTGGATCGGAGTTCAGCTCTGCCAAGCTCTCGATGTATAACTCCAGAATCGGTGCGCAGTCGGTTGCTTTTGCGAGTCGATCGCACTGCTTTTCGGCCGCTTGCGGTTGAGGCTGGCAAGCGTCTCTGCATCGTGAGGCTCAGGCAACGATGGCGTTTCAGAACCGTCTTTCATTTGGCATCCTCTCCGCGGTGTTCGGGCGATCACAATTGTCGAGAAGTTCAGTTCGATAATCCTAATTGGTCCGCAAGCTGACTAAGAACCTATCCGAAAACCCTCTCTTGCCCCCTGATTTGCGGGGTTTGGCGAGGTTTTCGGATAGGTTCTAAGTGCTGGCCGCCGGTGTTGGTGATTTCCGTTTGCACTTTCAGCCCCGGTGCGAGCCGTGAAAGTCGATCGAAGAGCCACTCGGCCACCGCGTCGGCATCTTCGCGGGTCGGGCAACGAGCCATCGCCTCGCGACCACCTTTTCGCTGCAACCGCTCGGCTGCCGCGATGATCGGAGCGGGATCGACAACGATGAGATGATCCGGCCAAGGCACGACTGGATCGTTGGACCCTTTGCCCGTGTTGCAACTCTTGTGAGCCAAGCGTTCGGTCGGCAGGTCACCTTTGTCCTGTTTCTTTTTCTTGGCTCGGCCCTTGCTGATGCGTGTGTCCAAGCTCGCACCGCGAGGGTCGTTGGGCGACATGTCGGGATCCACCGGTTCGTCGCACAACCAACATCGCCAACCATCGGCTTCGCCCACATCTTGAAGTTGTCCCATCAGCTTTCGGCTCTCGATTGCATGGTTTCGGTTCGATTTTGAATGGCATCAAGGTACCGTGGCCCGCCGCCTCGAGAAGGGTGAGTCCAATGCCAAGCCTTTGCAGAGAACCGACCGCGGACGATTACCGATTCGGTCTCGAAGGGCCAATGTAGCTCTTCGCAATGACAACGTTGTCGAAGTAGACGATGTTCTCGGATTGCTTGGTCCAGCGATCTGTTACATAGCTTTCCAGCGTCAATGCGTTGGCAAATAGCGTGGGGCTTGTTCGCCAGTTGAAACCTGTCCAATGCCCACGCAGCTCACCGTCGATCCAGTAGGCTTGCTCACCATCGTTCTCTCCGGGCGTGTTGTGCTGAATCATGAACTCAACACAAATCCAATCGCCACGCTGAATGTTCGGTTGTGATTTCGGGCGAAATCCGTTGCCCCAGTATTTGCCGTCGGGGCTCGCTTTCATCGTGTGCCAGTAGCTGTAAAAGTTCCAGCGTCCTGGCGGAGACCACTTGCCCCAATTCCCCCACGGTTCAATGGCGGTTGAGAAACGCTCCTTTCCATCTGGCAGCAGCCCGGCTCCACCGAATCCACTCCAACGGTCTTTGCCCTGCAGTGACTTGTTTGCACGAAGCGTACAAAAATGGTGCACGTAGTCGCAGTCTTCGTCGAACTTCGTGTAAAAGCGGATGAAAAGTCGCTCGGAGGACTCAAACCATTTCGTGAATCCGCCGCCGGTATTCTTATCCAAAGTCGCGGTTACTTTCAGCGATCGCTCGCCAAGCACATCCGGATCTTGCCCCGTCGCACTGGATGGCTTGGTGACGAAGGAGAGTGCGTTCTCGCGGTTGCTGGTGTCATCCCACTTGGATCCGAGATCTCCAGATTCGAAGTCGTCGGCGAAAATAACCGCTGCATGGCTGGCGATCTCTCGATCACTCTCGAAATTCGAGGCAAGTCCTTCTCCTGTGGGCAACTCGCTCTCCTCAATCAATCGAACCGGTGAATCGGATTGAGCAAATGCAGGTGATACCGGACTGACAATCAATGCGGCGCAAACCGCGGTGAGACAGATTGGGTGACAGCCAAAGATTTTCTGCATAACGGATTTCTTTCGACTCAGGACAACGGAATTGTATCGCAGCACTTCACTCGACCGACCATGAAAGCAGGTTTGCGGCGCATTGATTGTCAGATTGCGAAAAACATGGCAGCCGATAGTTCACTTCTAGTGATGTAGGTCATTATGTCCCAGGGCCTCTTCATTCTTGTTGCCGCTCGCGAGGGAATGGAAGGTTTGTTCCTTGAGATAGTCAAAAATGCGTTGGTTCGGTTTCTCATCGTGAGGCATCGTTTCGTTCACTCGAGCGACTTTTGGCTGAGGACATCTTTGAGATAGGAATTCACTTCGTCGGGGTGAGTGAGCGAAAGGACGTGCCCGGCGCCGGCGACGACCTTGTCTGGGTCTGTGTATTTCACCGGTAGTGTCCAGTCGCGATCACCATGCAAGTGGTAGACCGGACACGAAGGAACGGGAGCCAACGACCAGTCCAGTATTCTCGACAGAGACCATTTGAAGACTCGCGGATCTGAGTCGCGAAACTGACAAGCAAGACCGTGGGCAAACGGCGTGAATCGTTTCAATCTCCTAGCGGTCATGGGCCGCGATAGCAATTGAAGGAACCGAATTGGAAGGAAGGGAATCAAGAAACGAAATGGGCGAGCACAGCGGGCGTACACAGGCAGCTGAGATGGCGACTTGATACTTCCAATCAGAATCACTGCCTGGGCGTCGACGTGTTCTGCCAGATGAAGAGCGACGATGCCGCCAAACGAAGCAGCACCGATGACGCAAGGTCCGGGATCAAGTGTTTCCGCAAGCCGTTGAGCGTACTCGTCGATTGACTCTTGCCGGTGTGGGGGCGACCAAACGGGACACCGTAGTTGCGGGAACGCGACCTTCTGCGGCGTGAAGATGCGAGCGTCTGCGGCAAGTCCGGAGAGCAGAACGAGTGGCGTCTTTGTCTCAACTGGCATCGTGAACTTTGCCATCGATTAAGTTGGGATTTCGCCGATGCACCGAAACCCGAGGCACCGACCGCGAGCGTCAGGGTTTCGCCCGCGGCGGTAACCGGGACGGCACAATTCAATCGGTCCTACCCAGCTGCCACCGCGTTCACTTCGCGTACCGGTTTCAATTTTTGCCACCGGATCGAGCTGGGTTGCTGCGTCACTCGAATAAAAATCAGGCGTGAACCAATCTCGGCACCAATGCCAGATCGTTCCGCTCATGTGCCTGAGACCAAATCGCGATCGTCCATACTCCTGCTGCACCAATGGAATTGGTAAGCCGTCGGATTCGTACGACTTGCCGCGATGATGAATTCCGGCATAGACGTGTTCTATGTTGTCGAACGCCCCTGCGGCGGCGTATTCCCATTGTGCCTCTGTTGGCAAATAGCTGCGTTCCCAATCGTCGGCCGCCCAGTCGCGGCCGTTTGCCCAACGCGAATAGGCGTCCGCGGCGTACCATGAAACCAACACGACTGGCTGCATCGCTGTGCCAGGAAGTGGCTTCCAAGTCCGTCCACCGTGTTCAAACTGCACGTCAGTTTGGCGATCGTCATCTGGCGAAAGAGTGATCAACATTGCAATGTCGTGTTTCTGCAGATCGATCGAATTGAGGAACCGGCAAAAGGCAGTCACCGAGACAGGTTCGATGTCGATCAGAAATGGCGACAACGTGACTGAATGACGGGGGCCCTCATCTTGATGAGCGTCTGCTTCGTCGTTGCCAACGAGGACAGAAGCAGCAGGGATTTGGACACAAACCATTCCATCCGTCTTCCGGCGGAACATCGGCAGCTCGCTGGCAGCGTCAAGTTTTTCGTACAGGGCGGCTTGATCCAACTCGTCGGCGTTGATTGTTCCACCAAGCTGCGTGAAGCCGGACTCGGGCGGCGGTAGAAGCCCGACAGGCATCTTTCGCCAGCCACTGCGAACCGGTGCTCCGGTCCCCTGATTCAAAAAAGCAAACTCAGCTAGGTCACGAATCCTGAATGGCTGGCGAGTGAAGATCAACTTTCCGACAGCCGTTTTCGGTGTGTCGGGAATCGTGATGCCGAATTCATCTTCGGTCTCCATGATCAGCTCGATCAGATCAAGGCTGTCACAATTCAAATCCTCGATCAGGCGGCTTTCCGGCTTGACTTCATCGAGGCCCAGCCCGAGTTGCTCTGCAGTCACGATACAGAGTCGCTTTTCGACTTGCTCTAACTCCAGCCAAACCGAGGAAGCACTCATGAAGGATATCTTTGCACCGGAATTCGAGAGGGTTGGGCACTACGAACATTTGAAGACAACCCTTGCATGGATGTCGTCGGCAAGTGCTTTTTGGATGATATCGGCAATCGTGTTCCAGTCTCCACCGACGAGTTCCCCGCCGATCATTGGAGAGCCAATCCGCTTGTCAGACACAATTTACCAAAAACACCCACGATCGCTCGCCGGAACGCTGAGCGGATGGAGCAGAATGCGGTTTGCCCAGTCGACGGGGTGGCGCGTGGAACGAAAACATCAGCGAATTGCCACGAAGAAGATGCCGGTGCATGCAAGTTGTTTGGATGGTTCAACGATCAGCTAGCTTCATCCGTCGAGTTTCGCCGGACTGGTTGGCCTGCCAGACTTCTCCGGTGGCGGGATCAAGGCAGGTGCTTTTGCAAGCGTCAAGAGATTTGACTTGCACTCGGCTCGGCTTGTCGTTGGTTCCGTTGTCAATTCTGCTGCGTAGCTTGGTCCCATTGAGCCGCGGTTCCGGCGCGTCAGTTGCTGTTCATCGAACGTGCTGATTCCGCCACCAACGCCAAAAGGATGACAACAAGGGCCATGACAAAATCCAACGCAGTCAATCGTCGTCAATTCGCGCAACTGGGAACAGCTTCCTTGGCGGTCGCTGCTGGCACCAATGGTGCGAACGCCGCTCAGAACACGAACGGCTTTCCTGACACCCAACAAATCCAGCCAGTTGGCGGCAGCTCATTGAACAAGTCGAGCGACCAAGTGCCACTCGCTCCGCCAAACGACCAGCCGCCGAATTTGAAATTGCCAGAGGTGCCAAAGAAGAAAATTGGCTGGGCCGTCGTTGGTCTCGGCCAGCTCGCTCTGGGGCAGATCATGCCCGCTTTCGGGTTGTGCGATCTGTCGGAGCCAACCGCTCTGGTGAGCGGCCATCCCGACAAGGCGAAGACCGTTGCGGAAGCCTACGGAATCGAAAAGAACGCGATCTACAACTACGAGAATTTCGACACGATCTTAGAAGACGACCGCATTGATGTCGTCTACATCGTCTTGCCAAATTCAATGCACGCCGAGTTCACAGTCCGCGCGTTGCGGGCAGGGAAGCATGTGCTGTGCGAAAAGCCGATGGCGGTGTCCATCGAAGAGTGTCAGCGAATGATTTCCGCGGCCGAGGAGGCAAAACGCAAGTTGATGATCGCCTACCGGCTGCACTACGAACCACTGAATCGCAAAGTCATGCAGATGTGCGATGAAAAACGGTTTGGTCAGATCAAGACATTTGACGGTAGTTTCAGTATCAACGTCGAAGCCCCCAACATTCGATTGGCCGCGGAACTAGGTGGCGGGCCGGTCGGCGATGTGGGCGTCTATCCGATCAACGCGGCTCGCTATGTCACCGGTGAAGAACCTGTTGAGGCGTTTGCTCAAGCACACCAGCCCACCGACGATCCACGGTTTCGCGAAGTGCCCGAAAGCGTTTCTTGCGTGCTGCGGTTTCCCTCCGGCGTTCTGGCCAACATCAGTTGCGGATTCGGCACTCATCGCAATGACTTCTACCGCGTCGCATGTGCCGATGGTTTGATCGAGCTGACGCCAGCATTCAGTTACAACGGCCAGCGATTGATGACACATCAAAAGAGCAATGCGGATTCGCATTCTGTGGTGACCCATCATGAGATCGCCGAGGTCAATCATTTCGCGTCGGAGATGGATCATTTCTCACGAGATATTTTGGAGGATCGAAAGCCGCGAACGCCGGGGGAAGAAGGTCTAGCCGACATGCGAGTGTTGGCCGCAATGGCCCAATCCATCCGCGACGGCCGAGCGGTTCGATTGAACGAGTAGCGTGACTGACGCGGCGCAACGATCTGAGGTAGCGAAGTCGCCAACAGTCTCGGCTTCTACTGGCTAAGGAACGGTTTGAGAACGACGTTCCGAAGTTGGTCGAGCTGATTGATTGGACCATGTCGTTTCTCTTTCCGGTGAGTCTGTCACGGTTGGATACAACGAAGTCATTGAACAGAATATGGTGAATCTTTACGAGTCACTGAGTGAGAAAGACCGGCGTCGCAACGCTGCGATTGAAGCGGAGAAGCAGCCCCCATTGCGGCACCGAGTACATTGCAACACTGTTTGGCTGCGATCCAAAACCATCCGCCGCGGAACGCGAGAAGTCGGCCAGCTCAACGAAGATATGGCCGCCGATCGAATCTGGAAAAAATGGGCTGGCGGCGAATTGCTAGCTATCGCCAGCCGGAACTCACCCCGGCGCTCCGGCAAGAAATTGAAACGGAAACAGCGGGCTCGCCGGTGACCCCGGGGCAGCTTTAGACCAACCGATCGACCCGTGATCTGGCAACAATTTTGAGCAAACAAGGTATCTCGGTCGGACCGAATGCGGTTCACCGTTTGCTTCGAGAAGAACTTGATCTTGGCCGCCGACAGGCCTTGGAGGATCGCCCGCTTGGAGACTGCCCGAATCGTGACGCGCAGGTCAAACGCATTGACAAACTTCGTCGGCATTTCACGTGTTGGGGTCACAGTGCATGATCGCTCAGGCTGCGACGTGGGCCCACTTCAAACCAGACCCATTCTCCACTGCCCCGCTCGAGCTCAATTACGAGCTGCTGAACCACTGGACCACCTGGCAATGGTATGGAGAGATTCGGATGACGGTCGGAAATTTGAGCCGATACGTCTTTTGTGATCGAGCGTGTGAGTTTCATTCCGAAGGATGACGGCAGGCTGCGGTTGAGTTGCATTGACGCGTATTGCTGCTTGGTCCGCTGAACGATTTGCAACGGAAGCGTTTCGTTGGTTTGCCATCGGATTGCTATCTCGCTTTCGGTGCCATCGCTGATGTTCAGAGAAATCAGATTCTCCCTCGACTCAGCTGGTGCTTCTGACATCAATTCGCCAAGCGCCTTCGAATGCTCGCCAATTTCGATTTCTCGCCACAAGTGTTCCAAGCCGCCCAGGATGCGAAGCCGCCATCGGGTAATGCGATCGTTTGCTGGCGTATTGGCTAGTCGAAGTCCGACTTCATCTGGGCGGCTTGCATCCCACTTCAATTCCACCACCGGCTGATACTCAGCTTTGGGACCTAAGGACGCATGCAAGAACGCGGTGAGGGTTTGTTTCGTCGATTCATTTTCCCAGCGTTGTGTCGCCGAGCCGCTGGCCGCGTCCCGGATCTGCCATGAGGCAAATGACTGCGTTCGATCGGAAAGAATCGATTTTTCGCCGTCATAAAAATCCGCGACGATTCGCAACATTGGATCGTTGGTAGCCAGGCTCGGTCGCGTGAATGTCCAGTGATAGGGCGGGCGATTGGACATCTTGTAACGCAGACCGTCGCGCAAGCCGATGCCTTGGTGCAGTGGATCGAATGGCGGAACCATCAGGGGCGACGGTGGCTGGTAAGTCTGGTCGGCTGAATCGATCCACAGCCTGTATCCCAGCCGCGTCACGTAGTTGTCGCTGTTGCCGTTAAAGTAATTGCGTTTCCCAAAATCGGGCTTTGCACGGTAGCTCCGGGCGGCCAGTTGAAGTGGAGAAGAAGACGATGCTGACTGGCGTGGCCAACCCATGCCGTGGGACGACGACCATCCGCCAGGAATCCAGTCTTGTCCCATCTTTACTGAGATGACTTGCTCACCGTCGACATAGACGACGTATTGAAATTCGTCGTCAGGAGAGTCACCCGACTGGAGCGTCACCCGATGTTGCCCAGCGAGAATTCGCACCTTGTCAACGATTGGCGGAATTCCTCGTTCAGAAATGTCTCCTGCCCCAAGTCGCAGTTCGTAATCGTCGTTTTCTGGAACATGCACTCGCCACGAGAGAAAGTCGTCGGCCACTTGGGGCATCGCTGCCAAAGTCAACTCGTCCTCGTTGTCCACGATCAAACG
Source organism: Rhodopirellula bahusiensis (assembly GCF_002727185.1). Lineage (NCBI taxonomy): Bacteria > Pseudomonadati > Planctomycetota > Planctomycetia > Pirellulales > Pirellulaceae > Rhodopirellula > Rhodopirellula bahusiensis. The sequence goes on along the minus strand of NZ_NIZW01000032.1, from coordinate 1,512 downwards.
ACTGGACAACGACAGCAGTTGCTCCCTTTGTTGATGCAGCAAACGGTTCTTTCGGTGCACCATACCGATAGCGATGCCCACCGCGATCAGCGTCGTGAGGATGATTAAATGGCGCAACGAAAACTTCAGACGTGCCGATCGAGGCGAGTTGTCGCTATTCATCACTCACCTCCGACGCAACCCGACTGGGATCGAAATCGCTGGGCGTTTCGCCTTTGCGCAACTGGTTGAATTCTGACTCCCGGGTTTTCGGAAACAACACAAACAGTCCACCGGCGTAGGTCGTGAACTTCTTACCGGCGACTTCCTTCTTCTCTGCGGTGCTCGGGTCATAGGTTTTCAGCAATGGCAGAATGGTGTCTTGATCGAACGATCGCGGTCTTTGATTGCTGGCTGCCAGCTTTTGTACCACCAACGAATCGTCAAACTGCTCATGATTGAAACGATGCCACGAAGTCGTCCCTGCCGACCCGCCGAAGCAATCAAACACTACCAAACGGTTATCCTTCTTTTGAAAGCTGATAGTCAACAACTCGTGAGTCGCTTCGGGATTTGGCGAACCGCCGCTCGAACCGAAGGAACCGCTATGATAGATCCCATTTTCAGCGACCCGGCCACCGCCGCTCATTCGCATAAAGTCGTAGCCGGGCGGGATATAACATCGGAATTGCCAAACTCGATCCACGTGAGACGCGACTTCGGGTGGGACTTGTGGCGTCTCGATTTCCACAAGATAAATCCGGTCCGCATCGTCGATCGACATCCGCCCCAGTTCGGCTTCTAGCTGCGCGATCTCTTTGGCTAACCGACCGTTCTCACGTGTCAATCTGATCAAAACGCTCCCGCCAAGAATCAGGGCGAGAATCAGCAACAGACGGAGTGCATGCTTCATGATATGGCCTCACGCAGAGGTTGACGGCGTCGATACCCGCTCTTTGTCGGTCTACGGCATGGTGGATACCACCGAACCACTAACGATCAGGCTGCGTTCGTGCTTGTCGCTAAAAACTGCGGTAGTCCACGACTGGCGGACACCTGAAAATGGTCCAAGCCGTTTTGAGGAGTCCCACTGTTTTAAAGAAACCCACTCGCCGTTTGTTCAGCAAAGCGTTTTACCATCTTCCCGGAAATACATCGCACCTTTCACGCCCCGAAGGTATCGAGCTTTGGGCGACCGGATCAAAGGTGTACATTGACGCGTCTCGCACTGGGATATGTTAACGCGTGTGCACTGTTGATGACATTGTTGTCGAACAGAGCAGTATCAACAAAAGCAACTTAGCGCTGAAGAAGTGTCGTCAAGTTTGGAGTGAGTGCCTGCAGCTTAAAGGTGTTCGCAAAAAGTGATGGGTCGAACGTTCAGGGCTTAGGAAGCGTTCGGAAATAACTTCGGCAATCGTGTAAAATCGCAGGGTCATGATTCCACGGAGGCCAATTATGAACAACGTTTACGGACCGGACATCGAAAATCAGATGCAGCAACTCTACGAGTCTTTCAACGAGAAGGACCGT
>NZ_NIZW01000031.1 GCF_002727185.1 Rhodopirellula bahusiensis | reverse complement strand
ATCTGGCGAGGTTATCGAGAACTCACCCTACTACTTGACGGAATGCGTCTGGCGGAGCAAACCAGATCGAAAAGTTGTGGGTAAAGACAAGGGCATCGCCCCTGGAGCAGAAAAACACGGCCCCATTTTGGCCAACGGCCAAATTCAATTCAAAACGTGTGGGTTGATGTTGGCCGTTGGCCAACAAAACCGAATGCAAAAGCGCAACTTCAAAACGCGTCAGCGAGGGAACGCACTTGACTCAATCCTCGCTGACGCATCGGATTTCCATGAGAGGCAACATCCACACGCCGGGAAAGGTTGTGTGCAAGATCCCATGCCCGGTACTCACCCTCGCGTACGCCTGAACGGCGTCGCTCACCCTCTCCCCCAACTTCGGTCCGGGAGAGCTACGCCATGTGGAAATCTGCTGAAAAGTGGTATCGGAAAACTGCACCGCCTGGCTCGACCTCCCCGTCGGGTTTTCGACGATAAATGATTTATATTTAACGACTTACGACTCGTACCGCTTCGGGACTCCGGGTCAAACTGCCTCCAGGAGGCGGCCTCCGGGGACCAAGCACCCTGCACTGAACCACTCGCAGAACCCCCCTGAACTGGGGTCGTGCATGAATGCAGCACCGTCGCCGCCCAAACTAAATAACCACCCAAGTGGGCTGCCACTACATCAATAAACCCTTCTACAGGAGTATTCAAGCTAGTTTTCTCCTCAACCACGGTTGCAACAACCGTTAGAACGAGCATAATTAATGCGACTGATTCGCAATATCAGCATCGACGACGCAGCAAGCGACGAGCTTTTTGCTCTCTAGCCAGCCACGCTCGATCCGTCCCGCACCCGGGACGTTTCCCGTTCTGTGACTTCCTGGCTGGAGAAAACCATGCCTGTTTCTGTGCGCCCCTGCGCCCGCATTTCCGCTTTCGCAAATCTTTCTGCTGCATCGTCCGAGTCGCCGCTACCGACTTCGGCCCCATCGACCACGCTTCGTCGCTATCGCCGAGCATTCACACTGGTCGAACTGTTGGTGGTGATCGCCATCATCGGCGTCTTGGTCGGGTTGTTGTTGCCGGCTGTGCAATCCGCCCGCGCCGCGGCTCGCCGGATGAGCTGCAGTAACAACATGAAGCAGATCGGATTGGCTCTTCACAACTACCACGGCACCTTCCAAAAGTTTCCCGAAGGTTCGCGGCTGAGTAACTTCTTAGGCCCTTTGACCGCTGCTCTGCCGTTTTTGGAAGAAGCCAACACCTACCAACAATTTGATTTCAGCCGTTCGTACTCCGATCCCATCAACCAAGAAGTCGCCGCACAAACGATCGCGACGTATCTGTGCCCATCGATGGTTTTGCCTCGAACGGTTCCGGATGCTGACCTGAACGAAACCGGTGGACCTTCCAGCTATCTCGCTTGTGAAGGGACCGCGTCTTACATGACGCAAGCCGACGGCATGTTTGGTTTGAACTGGGCCGCCTATGGATACAACAATCCGGCCACCGGCTTTCGTGATTTGATCGATGGCAGCAGCAACACCATCGCCTATGGCGAAACGACGTATGACATGGCCGACTACTTGTGGACCAGTCCCGCCAGTGTTGCGGGAACTGTGAAGTGGGGAACCGCTCGTTGGGTACTCGGCTACCCGAAGGTTTCACTCGGTACCAGCCAGAAAGAGCTCAACGTCCACAACGCTGCCAACAACGGCGGGTTCCAAAGCATGCACGAAGGCGGTGTGTACTTCTTGTTTGGTGACGGCAGCGTGCGGTTCACGTCCGAGTTTCTCGATCGCGAATTGTTGAACGCTTTGGCCACTCGCAACGGCAAAGAAGTGGTTGAGGAAGCCCCGTGAGTCGTCCCTCTCAATGGAATGGCCCGCGTTTGCTTGCGGTCTCCCTGATGGCAATGTTGCCGTTGGGCTGCTCTGACTCACCTGATGCGGAACATGTTGCTGTTTCAGGGCAAGTCACTCTTCGCGGGAAACCGTTGCCCAGTGCGATGATTCGGTTTGTACCAATGAAAAGCGAACCAGAGCTTCACGACAGCGTTACCATAATTTCAGAGGGACGGTTTGCTTTTGATTCGACCAACGGTCCCTCACCGGGTGAACATCACGTGATCGTCACTCCCTTGGAACCTGAAATGAATGAAGCGGTGGCGGCCATGCAAAACGGCGATCGAGATCCACTGAAGTCTCGATCGATTCCGGCCCGCTATCAAAGCACCGGTCAGCTCAAAGCAACCATCGACGCGGCCAACATCCATCCGCTGACGTTTGAATTGACCACACGTTGAGTACGTGAGTACTGACTTCTGAATTTGACAAATCAACTCCTTCACCAAATCCAATCACCATGAAAATTTCAAAGAAGCGACAACTGCTTGCCGTGGCTCTGTTTCTCGGCGGAACCTCCACCGCTTCGGCTCACTTCCCGTGGCTGGGATCCGATTCCAAAGGCCACGCGGTCATGTGGTTCGGCGAATCGACGGACGATCGGACTTATCCGATGCCCGAAGCGGTTCAGAAAATCGAACTGCACAGCACCAACGCGAAGACTGCTGGCACTGCCATCGAGATGAAACCGGTTGAATCCGATGACTTGGTTGGCATCCAAAGTCCACAACCGATTCCCAACGGCGACGAGATCGCTGGTTCGGTCACCTACGGTCTGTACCACGGCATGAAGCTGACCTATCACGTCGAACACCTGCCGCAAACTGAACCCAAAGCTTGGCCCAGCGATCCACGAACCGGCGCTGCTTTGCAAACGGTGATCACCTCTGCCAAGAACGGCGACATCGAAGTTCAATTGCTTCGTGACGGAAAGCCTTTGCCCGAAACCGACGTGAAGCTGTTCTGCGAAGATGGCCACGAAGCCGGAACGGAGACAACCAACAGCAACGGCCGCGTGTCGTTTTCGTCGGACATCATCGAGCCCGGACTCAACTCGGTCATGGCTGGCATCACCGACAAAAACGCCAAAGGGGAACTCGGCGGCGAAGCGTACTCCAGCACCGCTGACTACCTGACCGCATCGTTCCGAATCTCATCGGACGCAGCTCAGCCCAAAAAGCAAAGCGAGTCGCCCACGGTGATCTCGGACAGCAACGTGTCGATCGAGCCGTCGGGCCTGGCGGATCTGCCGGAGGAACTGACCAGTTTCGGTGCCGCGTTTGTGAACGGAACGATCTACGCCTACGGCGGACACACCGGCAGCGCCCACTCGTATTCGACCGAAGAACAATCCAATCGCCTGTGGGCTCTGGACACCACCGACGCCGACGCCAAATGGGAAACGGTTGCCACCGGACCTCGTCTGCAAGGGTTGGCTTTGGTCGCTCACGGAGACCGTTTGGTTCGGATTGGTGGCTTCACTGCAGTCAACGACATCGGCGAAGAGCACGACTTGCAATCGCAACCGGCCGTCGCCAGTTTCGATCCCAAAACAAAATCCTGGACCGACCTTCCCGCCCTGCCCGAAGGCCGATCCTCTCTGGACGCAGCGGTTCTCGGAGACACCGTTTATGTCTTCGGCGGTTGGAGCCTGAATGGCGAAAGCGAAGACAGCACCTGGCACCAAACCGCCTGGTCACTGGATCTGAGCAATCCCGATTCAAAGTGGCAACCCATCGCGACGCCACCGTTTCAACGACGAGCCATCAGCGTCGCTGCTCATGACGGCAAACTGTTCGTGGTTGGTGGCATGCGGTCCGAAGGCGGCCCAACGACTCGAGTCGATGTTTACGATCCATCGTCCAAAACTTGGTCGCTCGGCCCCGCCCTGCCCGGGTCCGGAATGGCCGGTTTTGGTTCCTCCGCTTTCGCCGCTGGCGACCGTCTGTACGTCACCACTCTGGATGGTTTTGTTCACCGATTGGCCGGCGATGGGGAGGCCTGGGAAACGGTCGCACAAGTCGAACCGGCCCGGTTCTTTCACCGCATGCTGCCGACCGCCGACGACCGTTTGGTGATGCTGGGTGGAGCCAACATGCAGGAAGGCAAGTTCTCCTCGATCGATGCCATTCGGATCGGCGATTCGAAGTGACCTGAGCGGCTAAGTTCGGCTCATTCACGCTAGCCTTGCAGCCCTCCACCAAGAGAGATCGTGCAGTTTTCAAGTGCCGTGTCTGTAGCGTCTTGAGAACCCCGCCCGCGCAGCGGTCGTGCAGTTTTGAAGTGCCGTGCTCGCAAGGTTGAAGTCACCCTCCTGAACGGAGTTGGGGAGGGTCGGAATGCGAGCGTTCAGCGAGAATTCCGGGGAGGGGAGTGAGCGCCGCTTCCCATGCTCGGCCCTCACCCTCGCGTACGCCTGAACGGCGTCGCTCGACCTCTCCCCAAACTTCGTTTCGGGAGAGGTACGCCAATGCAGAAAACTGCATTACCTCGAGAGCCCGAGAGGGCGTTTTTGGTGCATCAACGTCGCCGTTCAGTTCCACCCGAACGAACGACTTCTTCAGCGAGCCTCCATCCATTGGTCAGAGGCAAGGGGCCATTGAGCGGAGCCAACCAGCAACTACTCCGACGTCGATTCGGCGACCCATCGAGCGTAGCCCGGGGAGGCTTTCTCGACCGTCAAGACGACGATCTGAGGTTCGTCGTAGGGATGGTTCTGGGCCAGCCAATCGATCACTTCGTCGGTCCGCTCGGTCGTGGTTTTGATGACCACTCGGAACTCTTTTTCTGAACAGGTCTGCCCCTCCCAAACGTAGTGGCTGATGATCGGCGAATCGATCTGCACGCATGCTGCCAAACGCTCCTGCAACAACCCTTTGGCGATCGCCTCCGCCTGTTCCGCTGATTGGACCGTCGACCACAAAACGGTCAGACGAGGCTCTTGGGACGTCCCTGAAACTGGCTTTTCTGGGTCGTTTTCAAATTCTTTTTTGGTGCTCATGAACCCTCGTTTTCACCCCTCAAACACCTGTGGATAACTCGTCATTTCACTGTCTGAAGTCTGTCTGAAAATGTCTGACTTTTGACAGCCATTGGCAAGCCACTGTCTGGGTGTGTTCGAAGTCGGTCAAACTTCAGACAGATTCCAGACATTCAAACGACAGGTTATCCACAGCGGTTAACAACGCTTTTTTATCGTGATTCACGTGTTCGATTGAGTTTCAAACATCGCTTTCAGACACTCGTCGTCCACGCATTACGACGACGACGGTAAATAAATTAGTACTTATTGATAGCAAAGATCCTTGGAAGAACCGCTCGAGGTCAGATCCGGTTTCGAGCCGAGTTCGCATCGGGCTCTTCCGCGGAGCCTTCAGGGGATGCCAACTCGAAGTGATCGCGTTACAACTTGGACCGCCCTGAGCAACGTGTTTGCCGCGAAGCATGTGGGGCTCGGCCGGCGGTTGTCGGCGTTCCTGCCCTGTCTCTTTTTTCAATCGCTCCGATGAAGATCACCTGCCAACGAGACATCCTCGCCAACGCTTTCGTCCTCGCTGCATCGATTGCTCCGAGCCGATCGCCGAAGGAGATTTTGCAGAACGTCAAAGTGACCGCCGCGGGCGACAAGATCACGCTGATGGCGACCGACCAAGAGGTCGGAATTCGGTTGGATGTGACCGAGGGAATCGAGGTCGAAACCGAAGGCACAGCTCTGCTGCCAGTCGCTCGAACCGGGCCGATTTTGAGAGAGAGCAACGACGAAACGATCACGATCGAAACCGACGAAGCGGGTATCAAAATCTCGGGCAGCCGGAGCAAGTTTCGCTTGCCCGGGAACAACCCCGATGAATTCCCCAGCGTCCACGAATTCGACGAGTCGAAGTACCACCAAATCAGCACTCGCACTTTTCGCGAAATGCTCCGCCGGACCGTTTTCGCGACTGACTCTGAAAGCAGCCGTTATGCCCTCGGCGGGGTGCTGCTGGAGATGGAAGAAAGCTCCGTCATTGCGGTGGGAACCGACGGTCGGCGATTGGCTCGAATGGAAGGCACCGGTGAATCGGTCGGCGGTCACGCGACCAGCGGCATGACTACCATCGTGCCAACGCGAGCGATCGGTTTGATCGAACGAGCTCTCAGCGAAAAGGACGATTTCGTCGAGGTCGCCTCCCGCGGAAATGACCTGTTGATCCGGACACCACGGGCGGTCATCAGCAGCCGGTTGGTCGAAGGTCGCTACCCGAACTGGCGTCAGGTTTTGCCCCAACGCGAAAACGCGATTCAGATCGATGTGGTCGTCGGGCCCCTGTTCGCTGCCCTTCGCCAAGCCGCCATCGTGACGGACTTGGACAGCCGCGGAGTCGACTTCACTTTCGCCGACGGCACGTTGAAGTTGGAAGCCAAGACCGCGGACCTGGGTGAATCACAAATCGAGTTGCCAATCGCCTACGACGGCGAGTCGATCACGCTGACGATGGACCATCGCTACCTGGCCGATTTCTGCAAAGTGATGGACAACGAATCGACCGTCGTGATGGAAATCGAATCGGCGAAGTCACCCGCTCTGCTGCAGACCGACGACGGGTACGCTTACGTCATCATGCCCATGGCTCGTGATCGGTGATCGCCATGGGGCAGCCGCCCAAACCATCCGGCGGTGGATCCAGTCGCGGTGAATCAGGTCGCGGGGCGAATTCTTCAAAGCGCCTTCCGCCCAAACTGGTCGAAGAGAAATCTGGCGGCCCGCGGAAGATCGGCAGTCTGATCTCTCAGTTGATGAGCCGACGCGGATACGCTTCCGTCGGTGCCGAGTCAGCTTTGACGGGGACCATCAAATCGGCCGTCGATGCATCGATCGCTTCTTCGTTTCGAGTCGGCAAACTGCAACGCGGCGTGCTGATGATCTACGCGGTCGACAGCGTCGTGATGCAGGAGCTGACGTTCCAAAAACGTCGCATCTTGAAAAAGCTGGCCAAGGAACACCCGCAAGCCAAGATTCAGGACCTGCGTTTCAAGGTCCAGGCGGAGTAGTCCGAGGTTTGGGTTGTCTCACCAAACACAACCCGCAGTGTCAGCAAGGCAGCGTTCAACGGCGGCAAGGAGCAGCGACCTGTCTTGATCGGCAGGAACCTCGACCGGCTGACATCCTTGCGTTTTCGAAATCCGATTGGGTACGTTGATAGCACCGCCCTGCTCGTCCGCCATCTTCTTTGGATTCCCCCATGCTTTCCGCTCGCGTCATTCCCTGCCTCGATGTCCATGGCGGACGCGTCGTCAAAGGCACCAACTTTGTGAACCTGCGAGATGCCGGTGACCCGGTCGAAGTGGCTCGGCGTTACGAAGCCGAAGGCGCCGACGAACTGGTGTTCTTGGACATCACGGCCAGCCACGAAGAACGAGCGATCTTGCTGGACGTCGTTCGCCGCACCGCTGAACAGGTCTTCATGCCGCTGACCGTTGGCGGCGGAGTGCGAACGGTCGAGGACGTGCGAGCTTTGTTGTCGGCCGGTTGCGACAAGGTGTCCATCAATTCGGCAGCCGTGACCAACCCCGATTTCATCCGCCAAGCCGCCGATCGATTCGGGCGTCAGTGCATCGTGGTGAACATCGATCCCAAACGAGTTCAGAAAGACGGCGAAGAGTTTTGGGAGGTGCACATCAATGGGGGTCGCAAACCGACCGGGCTGCAGGCGGTCGAATGGGCCAAACGAGTCGAGGAGCTGGGGGCCGGCGAGATCGTGCTGACCAGCATGGACGCCGACGGTACGTGCGACGGATACGACATCCCGATCACACGCGCGGTCAGCGAAGCGGTCAGGATCCCAGTCGTTGCCAGCGGCGGTGCCGGGAACCCGGATCACCTCGTCGAGGCCATTCGAGACGGCAAGGCCGACGCGGTTCTGGCGGCCAGCATTTTCCACTTTGGAACCCACCCAATCGGGCAGACCAAGCAACATATGGCCGAGGCTGGGATTCCGGTTCGGATGCCTGCGGAACCTTTTGCCACATGACCGGAACGTCGACGGTGCCTTGACCGTCTTGGCAGTGGGAAGGAACATGGCGGTTTGAGTTGCCGGAAGCTGCTTTGGGGCTTTCAACCGTTTTCTTGAACCGAGTCGTTTACCGTGTCTGATGTGGTCCCCGTCCGTAACGCATTGATCAGTGTCAGCGACAAGATGGGGCTGGCAGATTTTGCCGCCGGATTGTCCGCCGCTGGAGTCACGATCTACAGCACCGGTGGGACTCGAGCCCATTTGGAACAATCCGGTATCGAGGTCGAAGATGTTGCCGAGTACACCGGTTTCCCGGAAATGCTCGATGGTCGCGTCAAAACGCTTCACCCGCGAATCTTCGCTGGCATCTTGGCTCGCCGCGACGTCGACGAGCACATGGACACGATTGCCGATCATGACATTGAGCCATTCGATTTGGTCGTCGTGAACTTGTACCCTTTCGCGGCAACGGTCAGCCGCCCTGGTGCCACCCGCGGCGAATGCATCGAACAGATCGACATCGGTGGACCCAGCTTGGTCCGAGCTGCTGCAAAAAACTACGGTAATGTCGCGATCGCGACCAGCCCCGAGCAGTACAGCGAAATACTTGACCAGTTGGAAACTCAAGGCGGAACAACCGACGAGCTTCGCACCCAGCTCGCCGCTGAAGCCTTTGATCACACCGCCGGTTACGACCGAGCCATCGCCGATTACATGCAAGGCGATTCCGTCGGAGGCGAATTCCCCGCCACCATGCACGTGTCGCTGCGACGCAAAACCCAACTGCGATACGGTGAGAACCCTCACCAACGCGCTGCGTTGTATTCCGATTCGATGGATCGAACCGCGAACTTGGTTTCCGCTCGTCAAATCAGCGGCAAGGAGTTGTCTTACAACAACCTGCTGGATCTTGATGCCGCTCTCGACATCGCTCGCGGTTTTGCCGAACCAGCGGTCTCGGTCATCAAGCACAACAACCCTTGTGGTGCGGCGACCGGCGACACTCTGTCCGATGCGGTCGACAAAGCCATGGCGGGTGATCCGTTGTCTGCCTTTGGTTCCGTCATCGGAATGAACCGAACGCTCGACGAAGCAACCGCGGAATACTTGTGCCAGCCCGGCCTGTTCATCGAAGCTATCGTGGCACCGGACTTCGAAGCCGGCGCGGTTGGACTGCTGACGACCAAACCACGTTGGAAAGACAACGTTCGGTTGATGCAAGTCGGTCGCCTGGACGAACCCGCTCGCAAAGTCGCACGCCGATTCATCAGCGGCGGCATGTTGGTGCAAGACGCCGACCGCATGGTCAGCTCGCCATTGCAGTGGAACACCGTCACGGAAACGCCCGTCGACGATGACCTGTGGGACGACATCTCCTTTGGTTGGGAAATGGTTCGTCACGTGAAGAGCAATGCGATCGTGTTGGCCAAAGACACGTCGTTGATCGGTGTTGGTGCCGGCCAAATGAGCCGCGTCGACAGCGTCGAGATCTCGATCAAGAAAGCCGCGGAGCGTTCCGAAGGATCGATTCTCGCGTCCGATGCGTTCTTCCCCTTCCCCGATTCGATCGAAGCGGCTGCGAAAGCGGGCGTGCTGGCAATCATTCAACCCGGTGGCTCACGTCGTGATGACGAAGTGATCGCTGCTTGTGATGAACACGAGATCGCGATGGTCTTCACTGGTCGTCGTCACTTCAAACACTGATTGACCGGTAGTATTGCGATGACGATTCTCGACGACATCCTGGTAAAAACTCGCCAAGTCATCGCGCGTGATCAAGCTTCCGTGCCCGCCGCGGAACTCGTCGCGGCGGCGAAGGATCTTCCCGCGTGTCGCGACTTTCACGGTTCGCTCGCGGCAACCGATCAAGTTCGCTTGATCGCCGAAGTCAAACGAGCCAGTCCCTCCGCCGGACTGATTCGCGAAGACTTTGACCCACCGACAATCGCCAAGTCGTACGAAGACGGAGGAGCCGCTTGCATCAGCGTGCTGACCGACGAACCATTCTTTCAAGGGTCATTGGACTTTCTTCGCGCCGTTCGCTCGGCAGTCGATTTGCCGATCCTTCGGAAGGACTTCATCGTCGATCCCTATCAACTGCTGCAGGCCCGCGTCGCCGGTGCCGACGCCGTATTGTTAATCGCCGAATGTCTCTCGCCTCAGCAATTGATCGAGATGGATGAGCAAGCCTCCGAGTTGGGACTGCAAACGCTGATCGAACTTTACGAACCCGAGAACCTGGTTCCGGTTCTGGCAACCAAGACCCGTTTGGTTGGAATCAACAACCGAGACCTGCGAACTTTCGAAACCGATCTGCAACATTGCATCCGCTTGGCCGCCGACATTCCGTCGGATCGATTGGTGGTTGGTGAGAGCGGCATCCGAACTTCGGATGACGTCGCAATGCTGAAAGCTGGCGGCGTCAAAGCCATCTTGGTTGGCGAATCACTGATGCGTCAGCCCAACATCACGATCGCGACCAAAGCGTTGCTCGCCAGCTGAGGAGGTCGTGGATCAAGGCGGGTGGGTCTCGGGGCTCTCTCGGCGCTATTCACGCGCATTCGCCCCGGAGGATGTCGATTTTATTACTGACGCATCTGGCCGTAGCGGAAGTCGCCAAGACTTTCGGCGAATAACGGTGCAGGCCGAAACTCTTGGCGAGTTCCGCTACCTCACTCATTGAATCGACGCCCCGGAGGGGGCCGTCGTGGATGTGTGGTCTGAAGGCACCATCCTTTGCTGCTTCGTCTGGCAGCAGTGGCTATGATGGACCGCAGCCCACCGGTTCCTTCGCCTGGCAGGAACCGTCCCCCCTCCTTTGCAAGGCGAGTTCATGTCATCCAGAAGCGCTTTCCCGATTCCTCGCTGCCAATCCATTGTGCTCGGCCTCGCGGGGTTTCTCGCACTGCTCGGTCGCCCCAGCTTTGCTGCAGAGTCGACCGAAACATCCGAGAAACCCAACGTCATCGTGATCTTCACCGACGATCAGGGCTACAACGATTTGGGTTGCTTTGGTTCGCCCAACATCAAGACGCCGAACATCGATCGCTTGGCCAGTGAAGGACGTCGCTACACCAGTTTCTACTCAGCGTGCTCGGTGTGTTCGCCTTCGCGAGCGGCGTTGCTGACGGGTTGCTATCCCAAACGAGTCGGATTGCACAAGCATGTCCTGTTCCCTCAAAGCAACTACGGGCTGCATCCGGAAGAGGTCACCATCGCAGACCATTTGAAGACCGCGGGCTACGCCACCGCTTGCGTCGGCAAATGGCATCTGGGTCACCACAAGGAGACGTTGCCGACGTCGAACGGTTTTGATTCTTACTACGGGATTCCTTATTCCAACGATATGAATCACCCCGACAACAAACGAATTGGCAAATTGCCGTCCGATGAACGGTGGAAGGACCAATCCTCCGCGGTCACTTTTTGGAATACACCGCTGGTGCAAGACGAAGAGATCATCGAAGTGCCCGTCGATCAAAGAACCATCACGCGTCGGTACACGGATCGAGCCATTGAGTTTGTCGAAGCAAATCAAGACAAACCGTTTTTCTTGTATTTGCCTCACTCAATGCCACACATTCCTTTGTATGTGCCCGAGGATGTTTACGATCCCGATCCACAGAATGCATACAAGTGCGTGATCGAACACATCGACACCGAAGTCGGTCGTCTGATTCAGACCGTTCGTGACCTTGGTCTGTCGGAAAAGACGCTGATTGTTTACACCAGCGACAACGGACCGTGGTTGCAATTCAAAAACCATGGCGGCAGTGCGGGTCCCCTGCGAGCGGGCAAAGGAACCACGTTTGAAGGAGGCCAGCGGGTGCCTTGCATCATGTGGGCACCGGGACGCATTCCTGCCGGGACATCGAGCAATGCCTTCGCAACCAACATGGACCTGCTTCCGACCATCGCTTCGGTGACCGGCGTGCCGCTGGAGAACGATCGAAAGATCGACGGGGTGGATCTGACTTCCACCTTCACGTCTGATGAATCATCGCGAGAAGAATTCGTTTTCTATTCGGCTCATGGTGCACTGGAAGGGATTCGCATGGGTGATTGGAAGTATCTTCGAAAGGTTCCTCGTCGCGGAAAGAATGCGAAGGGACCGGCTCCAGAACCGCAGGTCTTTCTCTTCCATCTGTCGGAAGACATTGGTGAGCAAAACAACCTTGTCAAACAGGATCCTGAACGAGCGGAGAAAATGCGTGCTCGAATGGAAGAGCTGAACGAAGAAATCACATCCAATGCCCGTCCCGTTTGGCGAACGAAGGCAAACTCATGAATCGATTTTTGCTCGCGGTTTCCATCGCTGTCATTGCGTTGACCTTTTTGCCAAACGCAATGTTCGCGAATGAACAACCCAATTTAGTATTCGTGATTGCGGACGATTGCACCTTTCGCGACCTTGGCTGCTATGGCGGTCAAGCTGACACGCCACGGATCGATGCACTGGCAGAAGAAGGCATGCGGTTCACGCGTTGTTTTCAATCCGTTGCGATGTGCTCGCCGACCCGGCACAGCATTTACTGTGGCCAGTATCCCGTAAAATCAGGTGCCTATCCGAATCACACTTTCGTTCCGGATGGAACTGAAAGCGTGGTTCAGTTCCTGCAACCGCTGGGTTACCAGGTTGCACAGAGTGGAAAACGGCACATCGCTCCGCCATCCGTGTTTAGTTGGGAGCAGTTGCCGGGCAAATCCAACCCTGACTTTGAGGCGGTGGAAGAGTTTGTAAAAGGATGCTCCGAAACCGAACAACCGTTCTGTTTGTTCTTGTGTTCGAACGAACCGCATACCCCTTGGAACAAGGGCGATGCCACTCAGTACGATCCCGAAACTCTGGAGTTGCCACCCTACATTCTGGACACGCCCGAAACTCGCGATGGGATGTCACGTTACTTGGCCGAGATCACCTACTTCGATTCTCAAGTCGGACAAGCCATTGACTTGTTGGACCAATACAACGTGGCCGAGAACACGATGCTGATCGTGGTCAGCGAACAAGGCAACTCGATGCCATTCGCGAAATGGACGTGCTACGACAGTGGCCTGCAATCCGGGTGCATCGTTCGTTGGCCGGGACATGTCACAGCAGGATCGACCAACAACGCGATGATCGAATACATCGATTTCCTGCCGACCTGGATCGAAGTGGCCGGCGGAGATCTATCGTCCGAATCCGCAGCTAAGTTGGATGGCAAGAGTTTGCTGCCAGTGTTCGCTGGCAGGCCGACCCACAAAGACTTTGTGTTCGGCGAAATGACGACGAGGGGAATCAACAACGGTTCTGAATACTATGGCATCCGAAGCGTGCGATCGGATCGCTACAAGTACATCTGGAACTTCACGCCCGAAGTGACGTTCGAGAATGCCTGCACGAACTCCAAGGAATTTGTCAGTTGGCGACGCGAAGCCAAGGCGGGCGATGAGAAAGCGATCGAACTGGTCAAACGATACACGCAGCGTCCTGAGATCGAGTTCTACGATCTAGCGAAGGACCCCTTGGAGATGAACAATCTCGCTGACGATCCGGCTCATCAAGCAACCATGCAATCATTGCGAAATGAACTGGACCAGTGGATGCAACACTGCGGTGACAAAGGACAAGCCACCGAGATGGACGCCCTCAACCACATGAAACGAGGCCAACCCAAACGAGCGAAGAAGAAAGCAAAGACTGGCTAAGCTTTGAATGCGGCTTTTTCACTGGGAGTTCGCTGCGGCGGCTTCCAGGTCGTCGTAGTAGCGGCGAGAGATTCGGTGGAAGGCGAGGCCTTGCCATTCGGCCGCTTGGCGTGCGGGGATCAATCCGGCGATCGATGGTTCTTCATAAAGCGAATGCAAGGTGCTTTCGATCAGTGGGTCGGGAGCCGAATCTCGGCAGACCAAAAACGCGGTGGTTCCGACCGTGTGAACTCCGGCCGGAGGAATGCTTGATCCGGAATAGGCATCCGCGGTGATCGTCATCGCATGAAGCGTTGGATGTTGCAGTGCGATCGAAACTCCATCGGGCAACGGCAGCAGATGCCAGTGATGCTCGGTCAACATTCGGGTCACCAGATCGCTGCCGACGCCGATGCAGATGATCGCTGCTTCCGTGGAAACCTCTGGATTCGTCTCTTGCAGAGTGTCCCATGGCATTTCGACGCGAGGCGACACGGATTCAGACAAGGCGAGCGATTCGAGCACCATCTCAGCCGCTCGACGTGAACCGCTTCCATGGGGACCCACCGCGATGCGTTGTCCGGACAGGTCTTCTACCGAATCGATCTCACTGTCGTCACGAATCAGCACGTGAACCGCTTCGTAGAACAGAGGCGCCACCACTCGAAGTGTTTCACCGTTGACCGCGGTGGCTTGGATCGGAGCCAACTCAAACTTGCCCGCCAGCAAGCGTTCACGATTGTCCCACGTGCCGTTGGTTGGAACGACTTCGCATGGAACCGACGTTCGCGACTGCAACGTTTTCGACAACTGTTCGGAGACGCGATTGTAGAGACCGCCGGGCAAACCACCCGCGATCCGGATTCGCGTGGGCATCGCGTTGTTGGCTCGTTGTTGCCACACCAATCCGCCCAACAACAACAGTGGAAGCACGAGCGTTGCTGACAGAATTCCGTTTTGAAAACGGCGTTGTCCAATCGGAGTGCCGGACGTTTGACGCCCCGTGACTGCCGCGACCACGGGAACTTGCCCGAACCAATCAATGACTTTGCGAGCTCGACTTCGCGAACGAGCGTGGATGGTTTGACCGCACAAAAACCGATTCAGGTCGTCGGCCAAGTTCTTGGCGGTCTTGTAGCGATCTTTGGGTTGCTTCTCCAAGCACTTCGCGACGATGACTTCCAGATCAGAGTCCGCTTCTGGGTTCACTGATCGCAGTGCTGGCGGCGGCTGATGAGCGACTTTCAACAAGGTTTGCATCACCGTGTCGCCGACGATCGGCGGTCGCGATGTGATAGTTGCAAACAGGATCGCACCGAGCGAGTAAATGTCGCTGTGATGCGTCACTCGATCGCTGTGTCCGAGTGCTTGTTCCGGTGCCATGTAGTGCGGCGTTCCAACCGCGGCGCCGCTGCCGGTCACGCTGCTGTCAGCGTCGGTGTGTTTGGCCAGACCGAAGTCAGTCACGTGAACTTGACCCGATGGATCGATCAGGACGTTGCCTGGCTTGAGGTCGCGGTGCAGGACACCGCGGCTGTGAGCGTGATGGATGGCTTGAGCCACGTCGCGAACGATCTCGGCCGCGCGGCGGGAAGGCAACGGGCCTTTTGCGAGCACCTTTTGCAGGTCTTCGCCTTCGACGTATTGCATCGAGAAAAAGTGGTGACCGGCTCGTCGCCCAAATTGGTGAACCGCGACGATGTTGGGGTGTTTGAGTTTTGCGGCCGCCTTGGCTTCGGTGTAGAAGCGTTTGACTTCGTCTTGGCCAGCCAGCATGCCGCTGCGGATCATCTTCACTGCCACCAAGCGATCCAAATCACGCTGCTTGGCAAGATAGACGACCCCCATCCCACCGACGCCCAACACCTTCAGCAGCTGATAGTCACCCAGATCATACGGCAACGATGGTCCCGAATCGCCTTGCGAGCGATTGGCCATCGGCAGCGTCAAATTGGGATCCACGTTGGAATGCTCACCCAGCGCGTCGGCCGACAACGCGGAGCCGATCCCAATGGTGTCCGCCATGTCCGTTTGCACATCGATTTGGCTGGCCGTCGATGCCAAACGCGGATCTTCATCGTTGTCGCTGCGATTGGGCGGCAGCGTGATCGGTCCCGTCCAAGGTTGCGACGACTCATCCGAAGCCGATCCGGCCATTGAAAACGTGCCGATCAAATCGGCGGCGTCCATCAATTCCCGAAGTTGGTCAGCATGTTCGGGATGCTGATTTAGAAAGTCATCTCGTGAAGTCAGTTCTCCTGTGTCGCAAGCGGACAGGTACAAAGCGAAGATCTCATCCAAGTCGTCTTCGTTGGATTGGGCCATCAGGTCTTCCACCAAGGACTGCTGCCGGTGTCCAGAATCGTCCGAAGCTTTTTCAAGCCACGTTTGAGCAAGCCGGCGACCGCGGTCTCACTCTTCCCCATCCGGTCGACGATCTCTTTCAGCGACAAGCCTTCCATGTAACGCAGTCGAATGGCCTCGGCCTGAGTTTCGGGCAACTCATGCAGCGCCTGCATCATGGCGCTCACAACCTCTTGTCGAACTGCAACGCCGCTCGGGCTGGTCTTCGCACCGGGCATTTGTGCGATCCAATTGTCCGGCTGACTGCCATCGCCGCCGGCTCCTCCGGCGTGCACTTCTTTTTTGGTTGAACGCTTCTGCGTCATCACATGGTGAGCGACGGCGGAGGCAACATTGTTTTTCAGCATGCCCCGCAGCCAGCCTGCAAACTCACCTGCCGATTCGCCTCGAAAGGCATGCAGGTCGCGTTTGGCTTCCAAAAACGTGACTTGTACCAAGTCAGCTGGATCGATGCGTCGACGAAGTTGATCGCTGAGGTAACGATGCGCCAACATCAGCAAGTACCCTCGATAGCGCAGCATCAATCGACCCAACGCTTCGTTGTCGCCTCCTTTGGAAGCGATCACCAAAGCGGTCGTGGTGTCCGAAGACGTCGATTGGGATGGCGATGGGTTCAACAGAAATCTCTCAGCAAAAACGGTGTCTGTCAGTTTAGTCCAGTTTCACCGCCTGGTTGATCGCCCGCCTGCTTGGGATAGGTGAAAGATCGTAGTCCTACGGTCAATCATGTCGTTTTCGGATCGTGACTGGGTTCGATTTTCAGCTTTGTCTCGAAATTCAGCAAACTTCTTAACTTCTTCTCAAACCTTGGTTTGCGACCGAAAGCTTCACGGGTGATCGATTGGTGAGAAAGCCCCCACGCCCTCGAACGGCTTGCTTGGATCGCCTGAGGTGGTTTGCTAAAGTGCCCAGACGGAACTCGACCAAAAGTTCCGAACTTCCCCGCCTTCACACCACTACGGAACGAGCCACCATGCTTCGTCGACTTCGTATCCTGCCCTCATTCGAATCTGCTCGGCCGATCTTGGCAAAGGTAAAACGAATTGCAGCCACTTCTTTGATGCTCGGCACAACTTTGCTGGGGACGAACTTGATGGCGGGCGACGCCGATTGGGCTCAGTGGCGTGGCCCCGCTCGAGACGGCAAGGCAGCCGAACAGAGTTTGCTTCAAAGCTGGCCCGAAGGCGGCCCCAAGCTGAAATGGACCTTCTCCACCGCCGGACGTGGGTACAGCAGCACGGCAATCGTCGATGGCAAACTGTTCTCGATGGGATCGGACGAGCAAACCTGCTATGCGATTTGCGTTGACGCCAAATCAGGACAATCGATTTGGCAAGTTCCAATTTCACGAGCCGGCACCGACGACGACTACAACACCGGTTGGGGCGGCGGACCACGCGGCACTCCAACCATCGATGGAAATCAAGTCTTCGTGCTTTCCGACGTAGGAGTGCTTTCGGCTCTGCGGCTTCAAGACGGCAAAAAGCTTTGGTCAGTGGACTTGGTCGCGGAGTATGGTGGCCGCATTCCAAAATGGGGATACAGCGAGTCGGTGTTGATCGACGGCGACCGAGTCGTTGTGCAACCTGGCGGCAGCAACTACATGATCGCTTTGAATCGACGCACCGGTAAGTTGCTTTGGCAATCCAAGGGAGTCGATGCACCGGCCCACTACGTTTCAGTCATGAAAGGGTCACTCGGCGGAACGAACTACTACGTCACCGCGAGCAACATTGGTGTGGTTGCGTTCGATTGCGAGTCAGGTGACAAGTTGTTTGAGAACTCGCTTTCGGGGAACGATGTAGCGACCATCCCAACGCCGTTGATTCTCGGTGATCTGATCTATCACACCAGCGACTATGGTTCCGGCAACGTGTTGCTGAAGTTGACTTCTGCGAGCTCCGGAATCAACGCCGAGCAGGTCTACCACTTGGATGGAAAGACGATGAGAAACCATCATGGCGGCGTCGTGGCCGTGGACGGAACCATCTACGGCATGTCAAAGGTCGACGGTGGCGTTTGGATGGCTCAGGACATCGAATCCGGCGACACGTTGTGGCGTGAGAAAGTGGGCCGGAACAAAAGCGGTTCAATCTGTTTTGCTGACGGCCGGTTGTATTGCTACAACGACGGTGATGGCACCGTGGTTCTGGTAGAACCCAATGCGGAACGTTGGTCACCGCTGGGGATGCTCACCATCCCACGCGAAACGGATCTGCCTCGCGATCGTGGTGCCATTTGGGCTCACCCTGTGGTGGCCGATCAGACGTTGTTCATCCGCGATCAAAACTTGATCTTTGCGTTTGATATCGCTCGCTGATTCCGAGCCAATGTTCCTCCTCCGAACTAATCGTTTGTTCGGAGGAGGTTGCATTGTTTGCAAACTTCAGTGGTTCACTTGGCGACGAATTTGTAGATTCGTCCACCGGCCATCATGGTGCTCACCAGGACTTCGCCCGAATCTGTTTGACCAAACGTGAAGACTGGCAATCCAGTTGCTGACACAGGTCGGTTCTCGGTGACAGTCGATGTGTCGGCATCGTATTTCAACGCCCAAACCTTTCCGCTGACATAGTCGCCATAAAGGTAGTAACCATCGAGCATCGGTGTTTGAGTTCCGCGATAGACGGCTCCGCCGGTGACCGATTTTCCCCAGTCATCCGTGTGGGGATATTCGACCAAAGGATCGATCAAATCGGGACGAGCGTCCGAACCGTTTCCGTTTAGCGTGAACTTGTGGTTGGCTTCCCGCAGGCTCCAACCGTAGTTCCCACCACGACGGATCAGATTGATTTCTTCCCATTCGTTTTGGCCAACGTCAGCCGCCCACAGGAAATCAGTCTTGGGATCAAACGCCATACGCCAGATATTGCGAATGCCGGTCGCGTAGATCTCTGGTTGAGCATCCGACTTGCCGACGTAGGGATTGTCTTCGGGAATGCCGTAAGCTTTGTCACCATCGCGTTTGTCGACATCGATCCGCATGATCGAACCAAGCAACTGACTCGGGTCTTGTGCTGATTGCAGCGGATCGTTGGCTTTGCCGCCGTCGCCCAATGCGATGTACAGGTAACCATCGGGTCCAAATGCGACGGTACCACCGTTGTGATTCCAAAATGGTTGTTCGATCCGCATCAGTTCACGAGCGGTCGATGGATCGCCCTTTTGATTGTTGCTGCCTTCGACGGTACCGAACTCGACCAAGACTGAAACGTGTGGCTTGTCCGAGGTGGTGTAGTAGGCATAGAAGAGGCCGTTGTCTTTGAACTTGGGATGGAACGCCAATCCCAAAAAGCCTTCTTCGTTTTCGTTGTCCTTGTAGGTGACCAGTTCGCTGAAGTCGCCGAACAGATCCGGCTCGGAGATCTCGCTGTCGTTTTCGTCAAAGGCGTACACTTCGCCGGTTTGGCTGGCGACGAACACGCGTCCGCTTCCATCGCCCGCACCGGTGATGATCACGGGACGACTGATGCGAAGGTTGGGGTAGGCTTCGACAACTTCGATCGGCATCGGCGAGACGTCGAGCGACGAAGGAGGCGCGGCCAAGTTGATCGTGGACGAAGGTAGCTTCGGTGAGGTGGCAACAGCGTCAGGTGATTCCGCGATCGCGGGCGGCGTGGCCAAGCAAGCCGTCGCGGCTCCACTGAGCAACAGCTGATGAATCCAAGTCTTCTTCATAGCAAGAACCTTCGGGGGACAAATATGGTTAGGTGGGGATAGCAAAAAAAACGCTCGTCAAATGACGAGCGTCCTTGATCAATTGATTGTGTCAGACCGCCGTGGCGACCTACAGAATCTCAAGCAACTCGACTTCGAAGACCAACACTTCGTTGGGTCCGATCTTGGGTGGCGAACCGTTTTCGCCGTAGGCCAATTCTGGTGGAATGTAGAGCATCCACTTTGATCCAACCTTCATCTTCTGAAGAGCCATTTGCCATCCTTGAATCACTCGACCGACTGGGAACTTGGCCGGTTGGCCACGCTCGACCGAGCTGTCGAAAACGTCGCCGTTGGTCAACTTACCGGTGTAGTGAACCGCGACGGTGTCTTCAGCGGATGGGGATGCCCCTTCGCCTTCTGTGACCACTTTATATTGCAGTCCACCTTCGAGCTCTTTGATGCCTTTTGCCTTGGCGTTTTGTTTGAGCCACAAGGCGCTTTTCTCTTTGTTCATCACGCCTTGCTTTTTCAGCTCGGCCATCCGTTCTGCCTGACGCTTTTGCATCATGGCCTGAATCTTGCCTTGAATTTCTTGCAGTTGTTCGTCGGACAATGCGGGGTCCTTTTCCGACAACGCGTCTTGCAAGCCTTGGTTCATGCCTTCGACGGTGAAGTCAGAAGGTTGAAAACCTTGTTGCACAAAAGAATTTCCAACGGTGAATCCGAGGAAGTAGCCGAGTTGATCGTCGACCTGGGCCGCTGAATCATCTTGAGCGTTGCCGGGGGAGGTCATGACGAACGTGGCCAAACAGAGGGTGGGAATGAGGCGGGAGAGAGGGGGCATCGGTAATGTCCTAAGAGGGAGGCAAGCAGACGCGTTGTTGGCAGACAATCGCCGACAACCTTCGAGACTTCGTGCTGCCTGCATTCAAGATACCAGTCGTGGCAGAATACTTCACGCCCCGGCGAATTGGGTGTGATCGTTCGTGCAGAATTGCCGTTTTTCAAGCAATTTCGACCGGAATAAAACGCGAATCGTTCTTCCGACACTGCCGCTGGCGACGCAGTCCATTCGGAGCCTGAAAGTCGCTCGAATTAATTTCTACGAACCACCCGACAGCGAAACAGCCAATGCGATCAGAACGATGATCGCAATCACGATGACGCTGACTTTTCCCAAGCCCACGGTTTCGCGAGAAGTGCCGCCCAAACGGTAGTGAATCTGTTCTTCCAACAACCGACGCCCTTTTTCAGTCACGCTGTCAGCGCTGACGTCGGCGTGACGATTCTCAGCCTGGGAATGATCTGAGTCGCCATGGGTCGCCGGCGTGGAGGATGCTGAGAGGTCGTATTTCTCGCCGATTTCGATCATCACACCTTGAACCGATCGAGCGTTGAATGGGCGATCGTCGGGCGACTTTTCCAAGCATTCCGCGATCACTTGGTTCAGTTCCGGGGGCACATCTGAAACGATCGAAGCGATATCAGGTGCCTTTGTTCGCAAATGCTGCTCGAACAATTGTGCGAAGTTCTCGCCCGCGAATACTTTCCGATTGGCCAGCATTTCAAACAGAACGCAGCCCAGGGCATACAAATCTGCTTTCCCGCTGATGGTTTCATCACCGGTGATTTGCTCCGGTGCCATGTAGGCGTGAGTTCCGACGGTCAAACCTTGTGATGTCAGATCCGATGAGTGTTGATCGCGAGCGATGCCAAAATC
Organism: Rhodopirellula bahusiensis; assembly: GCF_002727185.1. Taxonomy (NCBI): domain Bacteria; kingdom Pseudomonadati; phylum Planctomycetota; class Planctomycetia; order Pirellulales; family Pirellulaceae; genus Rhodopirellula; species Rhodopirellula bahusiensis. Next base: position 52,058 of record NZ_NIZW01000031.1, on the reverse strand, counting down.
GCCCAACTTCACGTGCGCATCGCGTGTGAGAAACAGGTTCCCAGGTTTCAGATCGCGATGGATGACGCCGTGGTTGTGAGCACATTGCAGAGCGGAGCAAACTTGCCGAGCAACGTCGACAACGACCGGCCAAGCCAACGCTCCGTTGGTTTCCAGCAGATCCTTGATCGTCCCGCCGTCGACACGTTCCATCACGTAGAACAATTGACCGTCTTCGGAACCGCCGCCGAAATAGCCAATGATGTTGGGATGCTGCAATCGCTCCAAAATCACCATTTCGCGGCGAAAGCGGGCCTGAATCAGGTCGTCTTGTGAGACGGCCGGGTGCAGCTTTTTGACGGCCAAGTCCTGACCGCGGATGGCTTCCGCGGCGGGGTGGACTTCGATGTCGTCACGAATTTTCCCGTCGTAAACCGTGCCGACCGTGCCCACACCAAGAACCGCGCCCAGTTCAAAATCATTCAGGCGAAGGTGGGGCATCGATTCAGCCGATCAGGAAAGCGTCATACGCCCGCGATTTCTTCGATTCGGATGCGGGTGTTTTTTTGGCGGTGTCCCGTGCGTTTCTTGCTGTGCTTACGACGACGGAACTTTTGAATGTAGATCTTCTTGTCTTGGGACATGCCCAACACCGATGCACTGATCGAAACACCGTCCAGAGTCGGAGCACCCAATTTTAGCCCGTCATCGGCACCAACGGCCAACACGGTTTCAAATTTCAGGTTTTCTCCTGCTGCGATGTCGCGGTAATCGACGTCGAGTTCCATTCCTGGCTCGACTCGGTATTGGCGTCCACCGTCGACAAAAATGGCATACATGGCGGGAAAAAATGTTCGGGGTGAAGTGGGAATTGACCTGGAGGTCGGATTTTCGAATCGCGAAGGATAGCGACCAACCATCGTTTTGACCAGGGCTGATTTTTCAAAGCGAGCGAATCCTGTTGATCGACGCTTGGAAATAGCTCGGTTGAGCGAAATATCGCCCGGTCTCACAATTGTTGGTGTTGAGGAACCGTTCGGAATTAAGTTCGGTTATAGCGGAGCGGCGCGAGCCGCCCGGTGTGTCACCAGAGGGCTCGCGCCCTTCCGCTACCTTTTAGATCCCGAAGTTGTTTCCGAATGGTTCCTAAACCGGAGCTCAGGGAAGCTCACGCAGCCAAATTTCACGGAATCGAATGGGGCTGCCTTCCGATTCCAAGCACAGGAAGCCTTCGTCGGGCGAGCAACTGCGACCGCCGGAAACCTCCACCCCGTTGACCCACAAACGGATCTCGCCGTTGATCCCGCGGACGTAGTACTGGTTCCACTCGCCGTGCGGATGAGTGGTTTCGGCCGATGGGAAACTGCGGTGCCCATCGGGCGAGAGCGGCGGAAACGGCTGCATCGACGATTTGCCGACCGCAAAGATGTCACCGTGGCTGGTGAACCACGTCGGTGGTTTTCCCGTCGATTCGGTGTACTTCCGGCCATAGTCGAGGTCCAACATTTGGACTTCGATTCCTGTGTTGGGCAACCTGTTCGGCGGAAGGTCTTTCAAAGCTGACATCGGCACCCACGCGAACACACCGGAGTTGCCAGCCGCTTTGAGATGCTTCCACTGAATGACCAATTCAAAGTTCTTGACTTCGAATTTAGTCCGAGTGACGCCGATGGGTTGGCCGCTGCCGAGAGCCTCGGTGCCTTCCCAGGTCAATGTTTGATCGTCGCCGTTGACTCGTACAAAGTCACTGCCATCCAATTGCCGCCATCCCGGCGCGCTGGTGTCAAAGATCTGAACCGAGACATTGTCCGATTTGACATTGGCTGCTTTTTCCACTGATTCATCCGCTCGAACGACCGAAGTGGATGGATCGCTTAGCAGGCAACAACCGGCAAAGGTCAGTGTCACCACAGCGGTTGGTGTGGGGATTCGCTGAAGAAACAGGAAAGCAGCGAAAAAATCTGAAATGAGCCGCATGATCGAACTCTGTGGATTTAGGTGGGTCAGATGGGGCGGGTACCGGGGCGATCAGTCACCTCGGATGAACATAAAGTAAGTGTGGAGCGCGTTAGTTTGCGTTCGAACTTCTGGCGGGTCGATGTCGGGGAATTACGGCACCGATGGAAGGCAGGCTGGGCCAAGTGAATTCGCGTTGACCCAAGGTAGGACAGGATTATAGTCCGGCTTTCACGCAGGAATGAATGGACTGACCTGCGTCGCTTCTTGGGTTTTATCACCCGCCCGCGACACCTTAACCGGTAAGTCGATCGGGTTTTGCTGATGCCCCGAATATTCATTCGGACGTGCTTTTGTCTCACGGTGGCCTAGGTTTGAGGAAGCTCCATCCCTAATGACCTAGCAGAGCCAGCGACTGAATCGATGAGTCGCGGCTTCGGAAACCAAAATGCTGAACTTCTTTCGTCAACAAACCAGTTCGTTTAAGAACGACCTTCTCTCTGGACTCACCGTTGCGTTGGCCCTCGTACCAGAAGCGATCGCCTTCGCCTTCGTCGCTGGCGTGTCACCTCTGATCGGTTTGTATTCGGCTTTCTTCCTGGGATTGATCACGGCCGTTGTCGGCGGCCGACCTGGGATGATCTCCGGTGCGACGGGAGCCATGGCAGTTGTGGTCGTGGCGTTGGTCGCCGATCACGGTGTCGAGTACTTGTTCCCGACCGTGATCCTGTGCGGCGTGTTGCAAATCGTCATCGGCTTGCTGCGACTGGGAAAGCTCATCCGCATGGTGCCTCACCCGGTGATGCTGGGATTTGTCAACGGATTGGCGATCGTCATTGGGATGGCTCAGTTAGGCAGTTTCAAAACACTTTCTGAATCAGGAACCTTGGTTTACCTGAATGGATTGCCTCTTTTCGCAATGCTGGCTTTGGTCGGTTTGACGATGGCGATCATCTGGTTGTTGCCAAAGGTCACGACGGCGATTCCTGCTTCGCTCGCTGCGATTCTGAGTATCACGTTGATCGCCGTTGCGGTGAATGAATCGCAACGGACTGACACCGGCGAAAACTTGTTGGCCACGGTCGGCGACATGCTGCGAACCAACACCATCGCCGCTGAAACCAAAGCCGCCAATGAAGCGATGGCAGCCGAAGAAGCTGAAGCTGCCTTGCACGCGGCACAATTCAACCCGGTCAACTCGGCCGATGGATCAACGACGTTGATCAGTGCCGTGGTTGCTCAAGACGGACCAACGATCAAAGATTCCTTCGCATCGGCAACCGACACGCCAGACATCGAAATGCCACCGGCTGATCCCGGTGCAGAAGAAACGGCCGAATCCGAATCAGGCATCAGCGGCGGATTGCCAATGCCTTTCTGGATGGAATTCGAAATGGTTCCGTTCAATTGGGCGACACTGAAAATCATCTTCCCTTTCGCGATTGTGCTTTGCGGCGTTGGACTGATTGAGTCCCTGATGACGTTGTCGCTGATCGACGAAATCACTGAAACTCGCGGACAAGGCAATCGCGAATGCATCGGGCAAGGCACCGCCAACTTGGTGTGTGGTTTGTTCGGGGGCATGGGCGGCTGTGCAATGATTGGTCAGTCGCTGATCAACGTGAACTCGGGCGGTCGTGGTCGACTCTCGGGAATCACAGCCGCAATCTGCTTGTTGTTGTTCGTGTTGTTCTTGGCACCTTGGATTGAACAAATTCCGATGGCGGCTTTGGTCGGCGTCATGTTCATGGTGGTGATCGGGACGTTCGAATGGGCGTCAATCAAGATGCTTCGCCGCATGCCACGCAGTGACATGTTTGTGATGATCTTGGTGGCGGGATACACCGTGTTGATGCACGACTTGGCATCGGCTGTGATCTTGGGTGTGATCGTGTCGGCCTTGGTCTTCGCTTGGCAACACGCCACGCACATTGGTGCCGACGTCAAAATCAACGAGTTCGGCAGCAAGATCTATCAGCTGCATGGCCCATTGTTCTTCGCTTCGGTTTCTTCGTTCAAAGACATGTTCAATGTCTCGGAAGATCCCGATGACGTGGTGATCGACTTCTACTACACCCGCGTCTATGACCAATCGGGTTTGGAAGCCATCAACGGACTGGCGGAAAAGTACCAAGCCGCGGGCAAACGTTTGCACCTGACTCACCTCAGCGAAGAGTGTCGCTCATTGTTGAATCAGGCTGGTGACTTGGTTGAAGTGAACGTTTCCGAAGACCCGCACTACCACGTGGCATCTGACCGCCTGGCGTGAAACGGCTGATGTGAAACTACTGCCGGCAAAGGCAGTAAATTTCGCATGACCGGTCCAGTTCGATTTGTCCTGGACCCGGTCCCCTTCCGATAGAAATCCTGCGGAGCCGAGCCACCTGCTGGTTCGCTTCTGTTCATGGATAGGCTCGCTCGCGAAAATCAATTCGCGAGTCTCAGTCGACATCAGAATTCGGTGAAGGGATTGGCGGAATGAAGGTGCACGCAGCGATTCGTTGCCAACTCTTGGCTCTCGTGGTGACCACGTTGGGACTGCTCAGTTCCACCGGTTGCCACGTGCTGACCCCTGCACACATTCCTGCTCGCCCGCAGTACATCGCGCCCGAGTTGCTCAACGACTCATCCAGTCAGGTCGAATTCGGCGAACCCCACAAGGTGCTCGACACCGCGGGATGGATTTGGGGCATCCCCGACAAAATTTTGTTGTGGGATCACCGGGTCGACAATCACCATGTCACCAGCCCGACCGTCGAGACAGTCGCTGAATACTTGGACGAAAACAATCTGCCTCACGTGAAGGTGCGAGTGAACCAGTATGCACCGCTGAAGGACTTTCACCGATTGCGGCAGAACAAAACTGTTGCTTGGCCATATCGCTATACCCTGGGACTTTTGTCCGTCGGTGGCGAAACGATTTTGCCAGGTCGCTTCTTCGGCGGAGACCACTTCAACCCATTCACGCAGACCGTCCATCTGTACAGCGATGTTCCCTCGATTGCCTTGCATGAACTGGCACATGCAAAAGACTTCACACGTCGCCGATACCAAGGGACCTACGCGTTGGCGTACACGTTCTTTCCTACTTGGCACGAAACAATCGCTTCGCGAGACGTGATGGCTCACCTCTATGATCGCCATGATCGTGCGGGAATCATCGAGGCCAATCGTATTCTGTACCCAGCCTACGGAACGTACGTTGCGGGAACTGCGAGCTGGTTCATTCCCGATGGTGGAGCGGCGTTGTATTACGGTTGTGTGATCGCCGGCCACGCCAATGGTCGCATGCTTTCACGAAACCTCGATCAGCACCTGGCTGATTACCACCAGACTTTCCGAAGCCAACCGGTTCAGCATCAATCCGTTCCGACCATCTCTCAGCCAGACATGTCGGTCCCCGTTCCCGAACCACAACCGATGTGGGACGAATCGCAATTGAACCCGCCCCGGGTCAGCCAAGCGGGCAGCAACGAATTGCCCACACACTGACGTAGCATCCTTGCAACTGATTTGGTCGTGCAGTCTTACTTCACCCTCCCTTTGGGAGGGTCGGCCCGCTTCGGGCCGGGGAGGGTTACGCGCTGGATTCAATGCTGAGCCCTCCCCTCGCTTCGCTCGACCCTCCCAAGGGGAGGATGATGATAAACGCGTGGCAATACAACAACTTCAAAACTGCACGACCTCCTTCGTCGAGCGAGTTTCGCAAGACGACACAAACACAGCTCTAAAAACTGCACAACCTATGATGGCTGGAGTAGAACACTTCAGGGCCAATCATTCGTAGATTTAGGAAATCCAGCCGCAGTGCGTTCGCATCGGTTTCTACGACGCGACCAGGCTCAAGGACCATCGGCTAACTGGCGGTGGTTTGAAAAAGCGATTTGCCACGGGGCACGACGACCCACTCACACTTTTCGCGGCGTGACGAGTTATGATTTCGTTTCTCTCAACGAATCATCCCACCCTGTTCGCGAATGCCCTGCCCATGAACATCTCCTGGAAGTTTGCTCTGACGCTTGCCGTTTTCACTGCCACCTGGATGCCACTTTCCACATCCGCTCATTCTGCGGAACCCGAAATGCTACCACTTTGGACCGACGAGGAACTCGGATCCACCGAAGCGGATGACACCGAAGTTTTGCACGATCGAGGCGATCGAAATGCCTGGGTCACGGACATCTTGCGTCCGACATTGACGATCTATCACGCTGACCCGGCCAAGCATTCAGGAACGTCGATCGTGATCTGCCCCGGCGGCGGTTATGGCGGGCTGGCAATCGACAAAGAAGGCCACGTGGTGGCGGAATGGTTCGCAGAACAAGGCGTGACGGCTGGCGTTTTGAAGTACCGATGTGGCGGTGGTGCTCACAAGCATCCGATCCCAATGGGCGATGCTCGCCAAGCGGTGAAGTTGATGCGAGATCATGCTGACGAGTGGAAATTGAAAACGGACCAAGTCGGCATCATGGGTTTCTCAGCAGGTGGTCACTTGGCATCGACCATCGCAACGGACCCGCAAACCGGCGTCAACTTTGCCGCGTTGATCTACCCGGTGATCTCGTTGGATAAAGCGGTCACACACGGAGGTTCGAAGAAGAACCTGTTGGGCGAATCGCCCAGTGACGAATTGGTGCACCAAATGTCGCGAGACGAACAAGTCTCGTCATCAACATGCCCGACTTTCTTGGTGCACGCAGGCGATGACAAGGCTGTTCCTGTCGAAAACAGCTTGCGTTACTACTCGGCTTGCATCGAGCACGGCGTCCCAGCCGAAATGCATCTCTTCCCCACTGGCGGCCACGGCTTCGGCATGTTCCGCGGCGACCGCCCCGTCGACCAATGGCCCAACCAACTCAAAGGTTGGCTGCAATTGAACGAGCTGTTGGACTGATCGCAACGCATCGCTGATGAAGTATCGCCTGATCCGGGCTATGACCCGATCGCGGGAACCAATTCGGCAACCACGATCGGCGACACCGGCGGTTGCTGTTTTCGGGTCGGGACATCAGGAATGAACGGAAGCACCACATTCACTGCGGCAATCACCAGGTACCTGGGCTTGTCGCCTGCCATCACACTTGTTGGATGCCTGCCTCGGAAGTTCAAATCGAAGACCCCGTCGTCACGGGTCTCTGTCGGGTAGTGGCGTATCGCGAGCAGACTGTGGCGTTCATCGTTTTTAGCGTCTCCAAACAAAAATGAAGTCTCACTGTCTCGGTCATGTTGCAATCTCACCGAGTTCTCAGCGGCGAGTAGAATGGCGGGTGCGTTTGATCGTTCAATCAACTTCACGCCTGATGGCTGGGCCACATAGAGCTCGTAGGCAACAGAAACGCCGCCAGCGATGCGTTGCGTCAGGTTGACCAAAAAACTGCCCTCTTCATTCATGAGATAAACGTGGTCACGCAGGTAGTGGCTCTGCGGCATTTGGGACAGCAATTCAGCCTGTGCTGCTGGACTTGCCTGACCTTCTGGGTTGGACAGTGCACACTTGAAAGAAGCCACCTTCAAAAGCGTGGTCTTTGGATCAAGGTCAGAGAGGACGATGATCGATTTCTTGTCAACCGCCGCGCGAATCTGCAGGATCTCTCCAGGAACCTGAATGGACTCCCACTTTCTCTTCAGATTGATATGTCGTCGGCGATCCAGAGGCGACATGTCGATCAGAGTCGCCGCGTCGATGATTCGGATGGCCGAACCAGACTTGGATTGGTTTGAAAGAAAAACCACCTTGTGGTCACCGATCCAAGTCAACCCAAACGATTGTTGAAAGCCACTAGTACTGGTCACTGTGCTTTTGGTGTTTGATTCCCAAAGGATCTCATTGGTTTCGCAGTGAGCGACGAAGAACACGGATCTATTATCTTTGAATCGGCGAACAGAAACGCCGATGAACTTTCCGTCAGGCGAGAACTCGGCGTAGCATCCTCGCAACCTCAAGCCGGTGGCGAGCGGAATGACATTCAACGCGCTCGAGCCATCAAACTGACCAAAGACCAAATGGACTTCTTCGTCTTGACCACTGACAACCGCACACCACTGCTGTTCATCGTTTGACAGGGCGATGTGACGGATCGGTGCAACGCCTCGGCAGACTTCGGTCCTCATTCCGGTTTCCAGGTTCAACCGTTCGATGCTCCCGTCGTAATAGCCGAGCAAGCAAGTCGCGGAATGTTCGCAACCCGTAATGGCAGTGAGCGGGCTCGCCTTCGCATCAAAGGACTGAATCTTTGCAATGAGTTTCTCCGACTCTTCAGCAACGGCCGGACAACAAAACAACACGGCCTGCACCATCAAGAATCCCATCGACGTCGCTCGAATCATTGTGCACCCACCTGGTTTGGAGAACTGGATACGAAGACTCCGTCCAATCCGAAAAGCAGAACCACAAGGATAAGGCATCCCACGGGTGCGAAGCAAATTTTCAGTCGCAACACGCAGGTCTTTCAGCAGCTACGCACAACCGAGGCGAAAGCATGAGGACCGAGCGGAAAACATGTGGCATAGGCTTCTAGCCTGTGATTGCGCGGAACACAGGCTGGAAGCCTATGCCACAATTTCAATCCGACACTTGTTCTTCGCTCGTGGCTAAATGGTTCAGTCAATCAATAGCCTGCTAGGCATTGCCTATGACATTCGAGCGTTAATTGTCCTGCAGAAACTTCGCGAGTGTTGATCACTCTTCTGCGAAGGTGATGATGGGGAAAGTTTCTGGAATGTGGGAGTCCCAGACTCCGTGTTTGCCGAGGGCCCAGCCTCCGGAGTCGGTGGCGGGTTCGGGGGCCTTGGTCTTGTTGAATCGGAAAAGGTCGATTCGCCACTCATCGCCGACCTTGGGTGGCAGTGATCGGTTGTCGCCCTTGGCAAGCCAATTCATCTCCTTCCAAGGAAACGCCAACTCGACCGTCCAACCTTGATCGACGTCGGAATCGTCATTCAAGGTCCCGTTGATGTGAACGGCGGATTTGAAATTGGGAAAGTCGTAGCCAAGAAACGCGATGCGTTTGCCGCGTGGATGATTTGTGAACCCAACGCCATCGAACTCCTGTTGATTCGGAGCGTCTTTGGCAAGTTGTGGGTCGGATGCATAACCGCCTTTCTCGTACGCTTCCTGCCATACAAAGAAGCCTTCGTAGACGGTTCCATAGGAGTTGATCTCGAACTCGTAGTAGGCGTCCTTTCCAGCGATGAAGACTTCGACGTCGTTGTCGTAGTAAATCGGATCGTCACGCTCTTTGTACTCCGCGTCGACGTTGGGTTCTTCCAACCAGAATCCGATGTAAAGAAACTCGTTATCCCACAGGATGGATGAGCGGGTGTCGTGGCGAGTGGGTTGCCCGCTGACCAAGTCGACAAAGGACGTGGTCTTGCGGGCTTGCTGCCAAGCTTCCTCGTCCAAGCGACCATCGATCGACAGCTCAGTGTCGATCTTCGCCGCCGTGTATCGTGGTAAATCCTTGGCAGGGACCAACGATTGAGGGAACGGCTTGGGCATCTCCACCTCGACAGAACTCGGGAACGCGAGCTCGGAATCGGATCGCGCGTCGAAGATTGTCGCGAGTGTTTTTAGAGTTCGCGTGACCTGCCCTTCGAACAGCGTTTGACCTCCGCTGGTGATTTGGATCGGTTGGTCCAAGTCGATGAATCGGTCATCCAAGAAGACGTTGATCTTGTTCACGTCCGAGGAGGTCAGGTCAATCGTTTGACCGTCGACGGCTGCGATGATGGTCGCACCCGCTTTGACCGACGACTCTTCCACGCCCAACCAATAGAAATGCGAGTGAGTCACATCGTCTTGGACCCACACAATCTTGGACGGGGTCACGTTTCGAGTGTGCTTGGCCATCCAAGGAAGCGCGACCGCATCTTCGCGATCCATCCAGTGCCCTTTGTTCGGGTAGATCTTCACGAAGTGTTTGTATCCCTCCGGGTCAGCTTCATGCAGTTCGGCCAACTTCGTTTTCCAATCCGCCGCGATTTGGTTGCGTTTGTAGGCCGCGTCTTTGCCTCCCATTTGCAATGCGAAGGGAACGTTGCGGAGACCCAGTGCCGACGTTTCGTTGGGGTGCCCTGCCATCATCGCGGCGGCCGCCCAGCGGTCGGACAGACGAGGTGCCAGTTGATACACCCCGTCACCGCCAGCGGAATAACCCATCACGTAAACGCGATTTGGATTGACGTTTTCAAACGCGACCATGTTTTCAATCAAACGCACGAACATCGGATCGATGTGCTTTTGATGCCACAGGTTCCATGTGTCAGTCGGAGCACGCGGAGCCACGTAGACACCTTCTTCGGGTTGATACAAACGTTTCTGGTTTTCCCACTGACGATCGTTGACCGCTTTCGGGGCACCACCACCGCCGTGCATGGAGATGTAAAGACTGCGTCCGCCTTCGGGTGCTTCACCAAAAATGCGATAGTCAAACGGCATCTTCAAGTCTCCGAGCGTCAACACTTTTTTCTGCATCTCGTCGGCTCGGGTCTTGCGCAGAACTCGCTTGTGAGCTGCCGCCAAAAGTTCTCTCGCTCGAACGACGTCCTGAGCAGTCAATGCGGTCGAGCTCCACGGTAGCTCTGCAATCGTTTGGAAGTCTTCGGTCGAATGATCGTTCAAGAATTCCTCGAGTGCTTGGACCGCACCCGCGGAGTCCGCATTCCCGACTGACGTTTCCGTTCCAGTTGCATACGAGTTACCAAGCAAACCAATGCAGGCCGCGACTAAAAACGGCATCCATGCGAGTCGGATGTTCGAAGACCAATTCATGGTGATGTCTCAGCAGTTGTTGATGATCAAGCAGCAAGTCGAGAACGACAAGAGGATCGCCCGACCGGATCACCATGATGACTCACTCAGCAAGTCTCGACCACCAACAACCACACGCCGTGTCAGGAAAAACCTGCGTGCGAGCCGCGAAATCGCGTTCAACCGAGAGACAAAAATTCGCGGATCGCTTTCAACGCCACCACTTGTTTGCGAGGACCCAACGCCGCCACGGAGGTCACTGACACAGCGTCATCCACGGTTCTCAGTTCCACCACTCCGGCATGGGAGTGGCCACCCCGTCCTGTGCTGCGATGGACGGAGCGAATTTGATCCATTGGAATTCGCGTTTCTTTGCGGTGAAGCAAACGAATCGACTGGATCAACACGTTCGGATCGCCTCGTCGAAAGATGGCGACTTTGTATTCCAAGACCGATGCCGCGACGATCACAACAAAGGTGGGAATGGCAGCATCGATCCAAGCCAGTTGACCTCGAACAAATTGGACTATCACCGCCACCAGCACAATCAAACAGAACCCGGCGATCCAAGTGGGATAGCTACGGATCACCAACGATCCGTTTTCCTCATCGATTTGATTGATCATTGGGTGGGAAGAGGCTGTGGCACGTGAACGATTCAACTCAGGAGAGTTTAGTCTCGAAACCGGAACGAGCAGGGCGCGCCAGCAGAGAATTCATTTCGTCATCGCCGAGAATTTGTTCCGTTTCCGCATCCCAACGAAGTGACCGCCCAAACCGAGCCGACAAGTTGGCGAGGTGACAAATGTCAATCGCTCGAAGGTGACTGGTCACGTCTGAAATCGGTTCGACTCGTTCCCGTGTGCAATGGAAAAAGTTGGCCCAGTGGTTGCGATGCTGGTTGTACGGCGTTGGCATGTTGCGATAGACCTTCGCGACGGCATCTTCTGGCAACGGGTTGTCTTTCAACTGCTCCACCGGGGCACCGGTCAAGTCGCCTCGACTGACAAAGATGCGGCCGCGAGTGCCTTCCAACAGAACGCCGTTCCTGCCTTCGCTTTTGATATGAAGCTCCGTGCCATCTTTCATCTTGGCAAGTATCGAAAACGAATGAGCGGTGTTGTATTGATCCGCTTGAGTTGGGAAACCGTTTTCGTACGGCACCGGCATCTTGGCATTCCCCTCGATCGAAACCAGCGCGTCGGATTGGCCGGCTTCGCGAAAAGCCCAGCAAGCGATGTCGACGTGGTGGGCACCCCAGTCGGTCATTTTGCCGCCGGAGTAGTCATACCACCAACGGAAGTTTTGATGAGCGTTTGTTTTGCCGATGTGCCACTCGTCCGCTTTGGGATCCGCGATCAGTCGAAAGGGTGATTCGGGGGCGGGCCCCAACCATTGGTTCCAATCCAGCCACTTGGGAACCTTCGCGACGGGAATGGGTCCGGAACCCGAGCTCCCTCCGATCGATGCCGTTGCTCGAAGGATGCGTCCGAGTCTACCGGAGCCTGCGATGGCCACCGCTTTGACAAACAAATCCAGATAGCTTCGCTGCATTGTTCCAACTTGGACGATGCGTCCGGTTTGCTGTTGTACCTTTCGAATTTGCTTGCCTTCATCGACGGTCAGTGTCAAAGGCTTTTCGCAGTAGACGTCTTTGCCCGCCAACATGGCTTCGATCAGAATCTTGGCGTGCCAGTGATCGGGTGTGGCGATGTAAACGACATCCACCTCTTTGTTGTCCAACACTTCGCGATAATCGTTGACTCCCAAGGCTTTGCCGCCGCTCAGATTCTGAACCGCTTTTTGGCGATGGTTTTGATCGACATCGCAAACTGCGACGACATCGCACATGCCTTTGGCAAATCGCAGGTGGTTGTGCCCCATCCGGCCAGCGCCGACAAGAGCCAATCCAGGACGGTCGTTGGCTGAATCAGGTTCCGCAGAAAGGACCGAACGCAAGTGGGTCGGTGCCAGTGTTGCGACAGACAATGCTGCGGAACGTGACAGGAATCGTCGACGAGTGGTGGATGATTGAATCGACACGTTTGGTTTCGTGGATTGAGCTGGCATGGATATAGGAAGGAAGAAATTGAGTTTGAGAAGAAACAGAGTTGGGTTGATCGCGATTGGGAATCACGAATTTGGTTTTCCCAGTTCGTAGGACCGTTGGATTTCTTGGTCGCCGAGAGCGCGTCGAAAGACGGAGAATTCATCAATGCGACCATTTAGGTTCCGCACCAGCCATTCGTCGTAATCTTCCGCCGGACTCCAATTACCAAGTTCTGCTTTCCCGACTCGGATGGGCCACGTCTCATTGCCGAACACGTCGGTTCGCATTTTTTCACTGCCCGTGTGAAGAGGGAACTGGCCGACAACTTGGCCATTGAGGAAATGAGTCACCGTTTGATCGGTTTGGTTGACCACCAAGGCGAGATGCATCCAGCGACCGAGGTCTTCGTAACCCAAGGTTTCTTCCGTGTCGTAGAGCACTCGAAGCGAGGACGGAGGTTTGATGCCCGAACCGATTTGACCGGTGGATTTGAGATGCCAGTGGATGTGATGATTGTCAAACCGGTCTGTTGACATGAGAGAACTGAAGAAGCGATCAAACCCGTCAATTCGCAGCCACGTCATCATGGTGAGATCGTCAAAGGTTCCCGGCAGGTTGAACTGCACACGATTGTTTGGACGTTTGAACTCCAAGGCATACTTTCCATCCCAGCGACCGCGAGACCATTCGCAACCCAGGATCGTTCCGTGAGTGGAGTCCGACTTTTGGTTGGTCAGTCGGCTTGGTTCGGAAGCGTCGGGTTCGAAATCGTAGAGCACCACCAGATCAGGATCCTCCAACACGGTCTCGATGTGTTGTTTCCAACGTTCGTATCGTCGCTGATCGGATCGTTGTTTCAGTCCCCACAGTTTTTCAACGCTAGTGAATCGTGTTGGTTGCGTCGCAACGGTGGACCAATCGTGGTCAGGAGCGTCTCGTGAAATCGCGTACCCAGAAACAATCCGTTGGGCTGTTCCTCGATCTTGAATCGACTGCATTTCGACTTCCCCGTCAAAAACATGCAGTTCCTGCTCGCCATCGATTCCCACATCCAATCCAAACTGAGTGCCCAAATCAACAAATCGATTTGTCGAGGTTTCGATGGTGAAACCATGAGCAGATTCTGGAACGAAACATCGGATCTTACCGTGATGCAACACACCGAGTTGACGGTTGATCAGATCCAACCTGGCCGGGCCTTCCAGGATCGCGGTAGCGCCGTTGAGAAAGGCCAGATGAACGATCCCGTTCTGCAGATCCAGCGTTTGAGCAGTCAGTTCATCGCCGACACGAGGCGCTTTTTCACCGTCGTTCCAGACTGGATCAACCACTTGTTGAAGGATCGCCAACGAGTCTGTTTTGTGCGACGTGATTTGGGTGGGAAGCCTCAAGGACCTGGCCGCGTTGACCACCGACACGACCTTGCGTTCCTGACCGGACGGCAGGACAGTTTGCTGGTTCGCATGCTCGTGCAACGAACGTGATTGTTGCCAAACAACGACTGCCAGGAATGCTGCTGCGATGGATGAAACGGACGCAACCAACATCCAGGCTTGCGTGGGAAAAATTCTGTTGAACCCGGTTGATCCCTCAGTCGACACGCTAGCTTGAGGCTTCTCTCCCGCAATTGTATCGGTGAAGGTGCGGGTGAGTGGAGAAGTCTCCTGTTCGTCGTGCAGCTCTGTGTCAACGAGTTCATGCAGATCCGAATGGATTTGCAGAATCTCATAGTAGTGTTGGCGATTGGCTTCACTTTCGCGAAGCAGACTTTGAAGCTCGACGAAGTCAGACTCTTCGATGCATCCTGCGCAATACTGGTCGATTAGGTCTTCCAACCGGTCGTTCATGTTCTTTGTTCCAGTGTTATGAGGTGGCCAGCTTTCCTTTGACGCAGCCTTTCAATCGCCGACGAAGACGACCCAGCGTCTTGTAAAGGGCGTTGGACGTCAAATTGAGTTGTTCAGCCATTTCAATGATGGTTGCTTTGGAACCGTAGGCGGTCATCAACAACCGACGATCGGCTTCTCGCAATTGCGTCAGGCAATCCTTCAAGTACGTCTGCCTTTGATCGATCTGGTCACCCGCCGCACGTTCCGTTGCTTCGTTCGCGATCTGTTCGATCAGGCCTTCGTCAAAGACCAACCGGTCTCTCGCTCGCTTGCGTCGATACATCAACACTTCGTATCGGCAGACCACGTAAGCCCAAGGCAGGAAGCCCTCGTCGTCGTCAAGCTGCGAGAACTTCTTCCACAACGACGTGCACGCATCCTGCATGATTTCATCCACGGCGTCGCGATCGACGACCAATTGGAAGAGGAAGGCGCGTAGTCGTCTCTCGTTCGCGGTGAGCAAACGTACAAACCGTTCCACCTCAGCGTGGGCATGAAGAGAATTGTTGGTTGTCATTGTCGATTCACTTCCCTGGAGAGTCGATTCATCAGTTCGTTCGCTCTCGGCAATAGTGGTGATCCACCTGCTCGGAGAGCCGCGAAACTGATCCGCTTGGAATCGGTGCAAAGGGTTACTGCCGGTCAACAGGAAATTGGCCGGCAATCGAATCCAATTCCATAGATTTTGTCAGCAGGCAAATTCTGTTCTGTGATGAACAAAGATAGCAGTCATGGTGCGAGAACTTGAAGGTGAGAGTTCGAGTCCATCTTCTAATAAGTCTATTGAATAGATTTGGTGGATGATTCCATGAATCGCAATTGAAATAAATGGTGGATTTTTGAAGGTTTCTTTGGCTATTTGTCTTGAGGACGGCAGTAAACCCTCAAGGCGGTAAACGGACCGCCCTTGTTTGGTTCAATGCCACTCACCGCGATCGCAGTCACGGGGTGAACATCGGCATGGGATCCCGTTCGATCTATCAGACTGCGACAGGAATCATTTGATGAACAAACGACAAAAACATAGTCGTGATGGCTTCACACTTGTCGAGTTGCTGGTCGTGATCGCGATCATCGGTGTGTTGGTGGGATTGCTTCTGCCAGCGGTCCAGGCCGCTCGCGAAGCCGCACGTCGCATGAGTTGCAGCAACAACTTCAAACAGCTTGGTTTGGGGCTGCACAACTATCACTCGGCGTTCAACCAATTGCCCATTCAGGGGACTGGTCCCTATGGCGATGAGTCTCGCGGACCCAATAACAATGGGAACGAAGGATCGGAAAACCGTCGTTCAACGAAAAGCCAAGGCAGCGCACTCATCGGATTGATGCCGTTCATGGAACAGCAGGGTCTGTGGGAGCAGATGTCCGTGAAGACGGTCAGTGACGACACTGCCATCTTGTACTGGCCATTTGGCTCCAACCACACCTACGGCGGTTCGGATGTTGCTCGATATAACCCAGCTCGGACGGAGATTCCAACCATTCGATGCCCCAGCGACCCTGGGTTTGGTTTGCCTGCCCTGGGTCGAACCAACTACGCGTTCTGTTTGGGCGATGGGATTTGGAACAACCACCGTGGAATCAAACATCGCAACAACAATCAAACCATTGCCGGTGCATCCTCAGAACCGCGATGTCGCGGGTTCTTTGTCGCGCATGCAAGCATGAAATTCCGTGACATCTTGGACGGGCTCAGCAACACGATCGCGATGGGTGAGATTGCGACCGATTTGGGTGACAACTTCGTCACCACGACCATTGGAACGAACTCGTCAAACAACCTGATTCTGTCCAATCCAAATGCGTGTGCAACTTTGGTTGACCCAGAACGTCCCACATTCTGGGACTTGAGCAACGGCAACTATGTTCCGTTGGTCAACGGAAACGTCAAACGCGGTTTTCGCTGGACAGCCGCGGGTGCTGCGTTCTCGGGGATGAACACCATGTTGGCTCCCAATAAACCATGCTGCACCCGAAACGCTGGCAATGCGAATGCCTACGAGCACGTTGGATCGTTCACCGCTAGCAGTCGACACCAGGGTGGCGTCCATGTCTTGATGGGCGACGGTGCGGTGAAGTTTGTCACCGATTCGATCGACGCGGGCAATGCGGATGCTCCACCTGTCGATCCAGGTCGTGCCGGGTGCGATCAAACGGCGGGACGGACCAGCCCCTACGGTTTGTGGGGTGCACTCGGGACTCGCGCTAACAAGGAAGTCATCGACGAAGAGTTCTAAGTTTCGGCATTTGAACTGCTTTGCCACACGCCACTATTCCCGCGTACAACCGGGGCTAGCGGGCTGTTGATTTAGTCGAATACCGAATGACAACAATTAGCCGATGGGCGTTAGCCCCGGTTGGCGTCTGACCAACCACCGCGAACGCGGTACGGCTCATTCAATCAACAGCCCGCTAACGCCCAAACGGCTCACATGGAGTTGCCCGATCATTCCTGCCCAGCTGCTTAGCGATGGGGGATCGATCAATTCGACACCTCTTTCTTGATACTCGCGAGAACGATCTGTTTCGTTTTCGCAGTTCACTCCTCCTCATTTGAAAAATTGGTAAACATGCGAAACTTGATGGCCCTTTTGTTTTGTCTCGGCGGTTTGTCGTTCTTGCCTGGGTGCTCTTCCGACGAGCCCGTGCTGCTCGATTACAGCGAAGAGGATTTCAGATCGATGGACGAAGCCGCCGGCATTGGTGCGGATGGTGAAGCGACCGAAGAAGTCTCGTTCGAGAAGTTCTGATTGCCCGTCGTCAACTGAATGTGCCGGCCGAGTGAGACGTCGGTCATGTTCCCGGCCGACCATTTGAAATGGTCGGCCATTTGAAGTCCCGCCTACCTTCCCACCTGCTCACCCCTGAGCGTTCCTCCCTCCATCTCTCCCGCCTGATGAATTCAACAACATCGTTTTTGGCGATGGGTTTGGTCTTTGCCAACCTATCGATCCAGTCGTTTGCGCAAGATGAGTTGCAACCGCCACCCTATTCCGAACTTGGTTACCACGACCGGTTTCTGGAGTCCCAGTGGAAGCCGAGCAGCGATCCAGATCGAGCCATCTTTGTGTCCTCGTCGGCGGCGCACGATGGTGTTGGCACGAGGGATTCTCCTTTCAGCAATTTGACCCAGGCTCGTGATTCGATTCGAAGGCTTCAGGCCGAGTCGGGTCTACCGGCGGGCGGAATCGAGGTGGTCCTGCTGCCCGGTGTTTACCATCTGCCGGAAACATTTCATCTATCGCAACAGGATTCTGGGACAGAAGACGCACCGATCATCTATCGTGCCGAAGTCCCTGGATCCGTTCGTCTCTCGGCGGGCACGCCGATTGAATTGCAGGACACTCAGCGAGTCGAGCACCCGGCGTTGCTGGGACGTTTGCACCCGAATGCTCAAGACAAAGTTGTGATGGTTCGTGTTCCAGACGAATGGTTGTCTGGCGTCGATCATTCAACTCGGCTCGCCTTTGATGGTCAGTTGCTTCGACGGGCTCAGTGGCCCAACCTCGGATACTGTCACATCGATCAGATCATCGACAAAGGTCCCACGACGCGTTGGTTGAAACCTGGTGAGAAGCCACCGACGGCAAGTCCGGGCAACCCGATCGGCGCGAAGTTCACCACGGTTGAACCGCTTTCACCTTTACTGCAGAGCGAGTTCCGACGCACCCAAAGGATGCAGGTGGAGGGTTACTTGCACAACGATTGGTATTTCCAAAGAGAACCAGTTGGTGCCATTCAGGACGGTGTCATCCAGCTTCAACAAGCGACGCGATACGGAGTCGCCGACAAGATCAAATCAATTCCTCGGCGGATTCGTTTGGTCAACGTTCTTGCAGAACTGGATGAGCCTGGGGAATGGTATTTCGACACCACAGATCAGATCCTGTACCTGTGGCCCCCGACCCAGATCGATCCACAGAAGACACGGTTGTCGATGCTGTCACCATCTCATCAAGGAACGATCGCGATGGAGAACGTTTCTTTCTGCGTGTTTCGCGATTTGATCTTCGAAGATTCGGGACGCTGCGCCGTTTCGATTGAGGATGGGGCCAACGTTTTGATCGCCGGTTGTGTCTTCCGCAACGGAACTCATCGTGGCGTGGATATCAATGGCGGATCGCGGCATGGGATCACGGGATGTGAATTTCACGATTTGGAAAGTGCATTCTCGATGCGGGGTGGTGACTTTCGAACGCTCGAACGCTGCTACCACTTCGCTACGAACAACGAAGTTCATTCCTGTCGACGTCGCGGATACGGTGTGATGGGAATGAACGGCGTGGGGATGTACTTCGCTCACAATCTCATTCACGACATGAATGGAGCGCTGAGTTTCAACGCGGTCGACACGCTGATGGAATTCAACGAGTTCTACAACATTGGCTACGAGATGGGCGATTTCAACGTCGCCTATTGCGGAGCAAAGTGGCACACCATGAACAATGTGTTGCGTTTCAATTTCGTACACCATCTATTTGAGCCTGGCGGGCATCCGGTGATTGGATTCCGAAATGATGACGGAGGCATGGGACTTCAGATCTATGGCAATGTGTTCTATCGATCGGGGCGTGGTGCGGCCCAGTTCCATGGCCCGTTGAATTCGTTTCGCAACAATATCACGATGAAAACCCATCACATGTGGTGGACCAACAAGGGGGCGATCACCGAAGAAGAAGTGCAAGCCGAATGGAAAGGCTTGGAGCGTTTTGGACGCGATCTGCCACACGGGGACAAAGGCGACAATCTCTATTTGATGGAACAAATGCTTGGCGAAAATGGATGGTCCATCGGGGTTTGGAAAAAGGAGTTTCCAATGTTGTCCACTGCCATCCAAACCAATCCGTTTGCGCAGACATTCAGCGTGGTTGCAAACAACTATGTGCATCGCGTTCGAGTCCCATTTCACATTCATGGTGGGTCGGGAACGGTTGAAGGCATGGAGAGCAAGGAAACTGGGAAGATCGTGGATCTGCCCTCCGAGGGGCACTTTGAGTTGCCCGAAGAAATCTCGATGGAAGCGTTTGAAGACCTCGCACAACTGGATTTCCGATTCCGCGAAGGCTTTCAAACGACCAACGGGTTTCAGCCCATTCCCTTCGAAAGAATTGGACTGGTTCGCGACAAATTTCGCGCTACGCCAGTTGATCGCTCCTACCGCGCCGATGTCTACAAGCGATATGTGAATGAAAGAGGCGGTCACTACGATCCGGAAGTGATCAACGCTCGTTATCGCGTGTTGTCGAACGAGTCAGACCGACAGGAATGATTGGCGACAAGGATGTGAGCCGTGACGGCTTTGCTTCCCAGGTAGGCCCTCGCCATTCATTTTGATTCTTCTTGCTGCGATGGAGTCGAAGCTTTAATCTCGGGGGTGGTTTTGTCTGTTGGTGATTCGGAGACCGCTTCTTCGGAGGTGAGACGGTGCTTGTGAAGTTGTTCTTTCGTGCTGGTGATGAAGGTGTCACGAATGACTTGATCGCCTTCGCCAATCAAGACGGAGTACTTGTGTTGTTGTTTCAGTTTCACGCGAAGATGATCGTTGGCATCGAATCCCTCGTCGTTGGTTTGACCTTCAAAGACAACTTCGTCGCCATCCAGGACTCGCAATCGGCAACTGGCTCGGTTCCCATCCGCACCATGGACCACAAACAGCGACTCGGTCATGCCGGGCGGCAATGACTTTTGAAGAGCAACGTAGCGGTCGGTCACGTTCACAGCGGGAATGCTTCGAAGCTTTCGATTCCAAACGCAAGGGAACGAGAGCGGGGTCTGTTTGAAACTGGTCGCATAGATCGCGTGGGCCTTTGACGAACGGTCTGCTTTGGTTGCATTGCCGACAAACCAACCACGATCCAGTTCGTTCCCGGTTGGCTCCGCGGCACCCGTGAAATGCCAGCCATCGTCCCAGACTTCCACCCACGAGTGATTTCCTGATTGATTGAACCACAGGGGCGTGCCCACGAACCGAGCGGGGATCCCAACGGATCGACAAGCATCGATCAGCAGCACCGACAAACCCGTGCACGACGCCAACCCGGTTTCCATTGATTCCAGTGGGCTTTGATCAGCCTTCACTCGCCGAGTGGAATACTTCACGCCGACGTTTTTGAATAGTTTTTGATTGATCAAAGCGGCCGCTTCGCTCGGTGAACTCGCTCCTTCCATCATCGGCAGGCAGCGCTTTCGAAAATCGGCTCGCCACTCGTCGCGTCGCTCATAGATGCTCGCGTACGGCAGAACATGATTGAGAAAGATGTCCTTGGGAATCTCCTTTGCCCACGGTGCATCGGTCCAAGCTTGATAGGCCAGTCGAGTGTTTTCCAACAGGTAGTCCGCCGAAAGCGTTTGCAGATCACTCTCTGGCATATTCGCGATCAGAAACTCGATCCCTTCCCGTTGATCCGCTGGTGCATCTGCCAGCGCTTGTTCCAGTTCCCCACGGTTGTCTCCCGCCAGAGCCAGTCGATCGGTGTCGAACTCCGCCGATGCGAGCCCGGAAAGACAGAGGAGAAACGTAGGAAGGATCAAGGCAACAAACGGCTGTCTCATGAGATGGACTCAGCGTTCAAGTGTCAGGCAGTGGCATGGAACAGGCATCCGATCGCAGCAGTGGTCACTGCTCCCGATTCAAACGCCCAGTCAAGTCATCAGTATGACTGGCCCAAGCGTGCGCAACCACTGATGAAAGGTCCTCGCCGAATGGAATGACTCCGCCAGTAAAAATTCTCTACGGAGTCGTCTTTTGTTGTCGACTTCATCGCCCGAGACCCCAGGGCGATTGCGCCACACTGGGTGATCTGCGACAGTGAGTAAATATCCCTGTCTGGGCTGCTGACTCACCGCAGCCAGCCGGGTGCCCTCACTTTGGTATGTCTCGATGGAACGCTTCACTTCACTGATTGATCAGCTTGGCAACGTAGCCGACCCTCGTCCAGGAGAACCCGTTTATCCGCTGGTCAACATACTGTTCATGATGATTTGTGGAGTTGTCGCAGGAGCGGATGACTTTGTTGCAATCGCACGATTCGCCAACACGAAGAAGGACTGGTTTGCCAAGTTTCTGGATATGACTCATGGCGTTCCATCTCACGATCGTTTCAACGCGATCCTCAACGCAATCAAGCCAGAAGAATTTGAACCGATTCTGTTGGCGTGGCTTACCGAACTGCACAAGATCACCAACGGACAAGTCATCGCCATCGATGGCAAGACGCTTCGTCGAAGCTATGACCACGCAAGCGGGAAAGCCGCCATTCATATGGTGAGTGCTTGGGCAACCGCCAACCACCTCAGTCTTGGGCAGACCATCGTCGACCAGAAGAGCAACGAAATCACGGCGATCCCAAAATTGCTTGAGATCATCGAGGTTTCCGGTGGTTTGGTCACGATCGATGCGATGCCAAACCGAAATCGCTGCCAAGATCATCGACGAAGGAGCGGACTACTGTTTGGCCGTCAAGGGAAATCAGCCGACGCTTCACGAGGGGATCAAGGCGTTCTTCCTTTCCCACCTGGAAGATGACTTTGCAAGAGTGCATGTTGCAGAGCATCACACGAAAGAGGCTGCTCATGGTCGAATCGACGAACGAAGCTACTACTTGTGTGAGCTTCCTGAGGACCTGCCAGACGGCTCAAGATGGAAGGGGCTCCAGGCCATCGGAATGTCGATCAACAACACTCAGCGTCGCAAAGGCGATGAGATCGCAGTTCGATACTACATCGTGAGTAAGATGTTGCCTGGTGAAGACTTCGCCGGTGCGGTTCGTGGTAATTGGGGAATTGAAAACAGTTGCCACTGGCAACTTGATGTGACCTTCGGCGAAGACCAATGTCGAATCCGCAAGGGGCATGGGGATGAGAACTTCAGCACGCTGAGGCGAACCGCACTCAGTTTGCTAAAACAAGAGAAGACAGCCAAGTGTGGCGTGAAAAACAAACGCCTCACTGCGGAATGGGACGACAGCTACATGGAAAAAGTCGTTTTCAGCCCTTGATTTCCCGTGCAATCGCCCTGCGCCATGGTGAGCAACATTGGGAGAGATTTTTCGAAGAGAATCAAAGAGTTGGGAGGTTAGGGATCACGGCTCATTCGGTATTTCGGGCTGAGATACTGGTGTCGAAGACTGGATGATTCCATATGGTCGGACACTTGCTATGTTTGCCGCTTTCACTCGGATTGATTGAACGATCATCTGCGACGTTCGGCCCACGCCACCGGTATGCAGCATCACGCGAACGTTGTTCGGATCGATCGGCAGTTGCGAAGTCACCATGGTACCGATGATCGACTCGGATTGACCGGGACCGTGTCCCGCGACACAGAAAACTTGCGATCCACGACGCACGACACGAAGAACGTTCACGTCGTCGATGGCTTGATTGCCGATGACTTGGTACAGAAAACGTCCGTCGTACTTCATTCTCGCAAGCGCCTGTGCGGCGACAGTGTTTTCGTCAGTTTTTGTCAAGGTTGCGCTGATCTGTGTCCGGTCTTTGTCACTCAATTCGACTTCTAAAAGAACTTGTGTATTTTGGTCTTTGGCAGGTTTTGGAAATTTGACCGTTGCGAATTCAAGTGAGATATCAAAATCACCCGCGATGGCATTTGGAAAAGCAAGCCCAGCGCTAGTCCAATCATCCGTTCCCGGCGAAGTGACTTTTAGTCCTTCGTCCGACTTGATAGAGTTTCCCCAGTGGGAAAACGCTGTTCTTGTTTGGGGTGATTCGGTGAAGTCGTGTGAGAACGAATCTGGCAGTTGAGCGACGTTTTGGTTCAAAGATTGGATGGTTGCAATTTCGTCGATCCCGGTGTTTCCGCCAAGATGTTCGGCACGAACGTACATTTCAGTGAATCGACCGCTAACTTTTCCTGCCGGGCCTTCAATGTCCACGCCGAGCTGAATCCCCAATCGAACCAGATCGTCGACAACGAATGACTCTTTCCCCAGATAGTAGAAATAGTCGGATTCGCCATCGGCCGCCGAGTAGTGGATCGTATCGCCACGTCTCGATAACTTCATCCTTCCGGAATCTCCATCGCATGGAACCTGACCAAAATAGCGACGCCGTTGGTTGCCCTCGGTGGTGAACATCTTCATGCACTGAATCAAGTGCGCATTTCTACGATCTTCGACTCTTTGGATCATCGCCTCATCGCTGCCGATGGAGTCGGCTATGACCCGGACGCGAACGCTGCCGACCCGTTCGAGCAACGAATCACATTGAAATTGATCGTATGACACGATAACGTCGAAGTCGCCGCCCACTTCGATCGTCGGAGCCACGTAGGCACCGCGAAAACCGGCGTCGCTCGACTGCCTGACCACCAAACCCCGATCGGTCGCGTTGACTGTTCTCGTCGGGTCGCCGTGCGGTTGCGCGAACGATCCTGTCATCATTGAAGATCCATCAAACCGGTGCCGCATTTCTTCCCCAGGATTGGTCGACGTCCATTTGAGAAAGCTCTCGGTCTTTGCAGCCAACTGTTGTGCATCCCTGGAAGGAAGCTCCTTTGGCCAATCTCCTTCCCATCGCGGATTGCGGACGCGCAGCGAAGTTTGGTCGGCGAAGTGAAATAAGCCGAAAGACGGTGGCACGGTTGACGGTTCTATTTTGGACTCACAAATCAAAACGCCGTTCAGATGCAGCCGGATCTGATCACCGCGACGCGAGAGGCTCAGTTGGTTCCACGCGTTTGACTGCAGCGGAGGGGGCGACCCGGACTGCGCGTCAATGCTCCGTTCGTTTCCGGGACGTAATTCACTTCGATCGAACCTGCCGTCGGTCAGCCGATGCAAGCCAACTCCGTCTTCACGGATCAAAAAACAGTTTCGGCCGAGCGCCGGGTGCGCCATTGTTTTGCCGGGCTCGTACCAAAACTCATATTCGATAGTACCGTTCTCAACCATCGGCCGCATATAACGTAGAAGATGCTCGTCATGACTCCCATTGGGAAGCCGAGTGACCTGTGGATCTGAGATTTCACGGATGACCGACGAACCAATCTCCGTGCCAATTTCAGCGGACCAATTGGCGAGCGGATGATCGGTTTTCCCAGGTGCTTGAAAGTAGTCATACCAACCCAGCAGTTCTTCGGAATCAATCATCTCGAGACTATCTGGAATAACGGGATTGCCCGAGATCCTCAAGTTATCCACGCCACCTTGGATACGGTAGTTCGTACGAATCGCAACCCACGGATCGGCCGAATCTGCGATCGGCTGCTGGTGAATTGTTCGGCCACTGATTGACGTGGTTGCAGTGCCGTCGCGGACGTCCACTCTTGTACGCAGATACCCATAGCTACCAGTGTCCGTGAGAGGCCGCCCGATGTTATGGCGGCTAAGTTCCTCGCGAATATTGCCAGTGAGGCATTGTTCATGGTCGAAAACGAGGCCAGCCCAGTATCCACCAACCATCAGTTCAGCCTCCTGGTAGCCGAACCCTGTCGCGAGCGCGTCAATCGTAAACGAACCACGCAGCGGCGATTGATAAAAGAGATACTCGTCACCGTAGTTCCACAAGTTGCGATAGTGACCGGTACCAATGATTGGGGATGGAAGCGGGAACGCATTGCCGTGTTCAAAGGCTCGTTCACGACTCGCGATGTACCACTGAGGACTCACTTCGTGCCCCAACGAGCCTTCCGCTGTTGATCCGTCCATTTTCGCTCGCGCCGCAACCAAATGTCGAATCCAAGCGGGACGAACGTAATCCTTCTGACGAGCAAGAATGACGAACAAAACGAGTTCGCGAACCGCAAGGCTGGAAGGGTTTGATCGAGCCGCTTCGTCTGCGAGCAGTAAAGTTTCGTATCCGATTTCGTCCGAAATTGACTCATCCGTTCGAACCGCCTCTACCAGATGTTCTAAATGCTGTTCCGCACGCGCCGCATCGCCTTGTTGCATAGCAATCAAAGCGAGTAGCGTGAGTTGATTGCGTTTCATCCGTGGCGATGTGGCTGGGCAATTGGTAATTCGCCGACGTAACGCGTCCGACGATTCAAGCTGTCTCGCCAATCGGATCAAATCGACAGCCGGAGAAACAATCGTTGGGTGTTCGGAATACTCAGCTCCGTCTCTGTCGCTCGCGCGCACCCAATTCGGCGCGCCAGCCGCTGAGAAATCCGCGGTCACCCGAAATCCGGGATGACTGATCGTTGGGGTCACCCATGAAAGCAAGTACTCATAACGATCCGAAGGGGACAGCATTGATGCGTTCCGACAAATGACGATGCCGGATTCGATGAAGGTTTGCTCACCAAATATCTCACCAAATGCCGTCAGATCAGATCGCCTGACAGCGTTAAAATTTTGGTTTTTATCTTGAGCCGTCGCGACTCCTACCCACGACGCCGCGAGGAAAACCGCCATCAAAAACGTTCGTGATGTCTGCGACGGACATTGCCAGGGGAAGACGGCGTGCATTTGAGTTAACCGATAGGGTCAGGAACGGTCGAAGGCATGGAGAGCAAAGAAAAGGGACGGTTCGCGGATCTGCCAGCCGAAGGACACTTTGAGCTGCCCTAAGAGATTCAACCAGAAGTGTTCGAGAACATTTCGACGCTGAATTTCAGGTTTCGTGATGGGTTTGAATCGATGGACGGGTTTCAATTGATTCCATTTGAACGCATCGGATTGATCCAAGATGAGTATCGAGACTCGCCGGTCGATCGCTCCTACCGTGCCGAAATTTACAAACGTTACTTGAGCGAAAGCGGCGGTCACTACGATCCAGAAGTGATCAACGCACGCTATCACGTTCGGTCGAACGAATCAGATCGGTAGCAGCGATTGAGGGCAAGCACGGGAGCCTGTGGGGCGCTGCCCGGTTGTGCATGTGAACCGCGACTAACACTCAAACGGCTCGTATATCCGATCCTGCTTGAGTCAAAGTCAATGAAACGGTCTCGAGGATTGCTCCTCGAGACCACTCCGTTCCCATGGCTCAAAGGGCGACCGTGACGGTTTTGCTTTCCAAGTAAGCCTTCAGGCCTTCGGTTCCTAGCTCGCGGCCTTGGCCACTCATCTTGAATCCGCCGAATGGGGCGGCGGCGTCGAAGACGTCGTAGCAGTTGACCCACACGGTTCCCGCGCGAACGTTGGCGGCGAAGTGATGGGCTTTCTTGATGTCTTGTGTCCACACGGCAGCGGCCAAGCCAAACATTGTGTCGTTGGCTCGTTTCAGAATGTCGTCGCTGTCTTTGAATGACAGCACACTCATCACTGGACCGAAGATCTCATCGCGAGCGATCGCCATGTCGTCTTGAACGTCAGTGAACACGGTCGGTTCAATGAAGTAACCACGATCACCGGAACGCTTGCCACCACTGACGCAGGAAGCGCCTTGCTGGTTGCCTTTGTCGATGTAGCTCATGATCTTGTCGAATTGAGCTTGGTCGATTTGGGGACCTTGTTCGGTGGTGTGCTCAAACGGGTTGCCGACGACGCGTTTGTTTGTCAGGTCGGTTAGTTTTTCGACGAAGGCTTCGTGAATCGATTCTTCGACGAACACGCGACTGCCGGCACAGCAACATTGGCCTTGGTTCAGATACAGACCCACGAAGCTGCCTTGCACGGCGGCGTCCAAGTCTGCGTCGCTGAAGATCACATTGGGACTTTTGCCGCCCAGTTCAAACGTCAGTCGTTTCAACGATTGGGCGGAGTTCTTCATGATCAACTGAGCCGTTCGGTGTTCTCCCGTGAACGCGATTTTGTCGACGCCGGGATGGTCGACCAAGGCTCCACCGGCGGTCGGGCCAAAGCCCGGCACGACATTGATGACGCCATCGGGGAAACCGACCTCTTTGGCGAGCTGTGCCATTCGCAGGCAGGTCAGCGGTGTCTGTTCAGCGGGCTTCATCACGATCGTGCAACCGGTGGCGAGAGCCGGGCCCCACTTCCAGGCGACCATCAGCATGGGGAAGTTCCAGGGGATGATCTGGCCAACCACACCGACCGGCTCTTTCCGCGTGTAGCAGAGGTAGTTGCCGCGGATGGGAACCGTTTCGCCTTGGATCTTGTCCGCGTAGCCGGCGTAGTAACGCAGGGCATCGATCACCAGGGGCAAATCCGCGTGCCGTGATTCGCGAAGGGGTTTGCCGTTGTCGAGTGTTTCAAGTTGAGCCAGCTCATCGATCTCGTTCTCGATTGCATCGGCCAACTTCATCATCAGCCGTCCGCGATCGCGAGCGTCCATCGTCCGCCAGGGACCCGACTCAAACGCTTTGCGAGCTGCTTTCACCGCAGCGTCGATGTCTTCCTTGTCACCTTCGGCGACTTGAACGATCTCTTCTTCGGTCGCGGGGTTGATCGTGGCGAAGGTTTTTCCGCTGGCTGAATCCCGCCACTGGCCGTCGATGAACAACTGGGTGTGACGGACTTTTGGGGGTGCGATTTCTGGAAGGGTTGTCGACATCAGAGATCCTCGTCGGCTGCGATGGGGATGGGAATCAAGCTTTTAGCTTAAGGCTTCGCAGGCGAGGATGCCAACAAATGCGATCGCGAAGATGCTTCTTCGAAACGCATGGGGGCGAGGGGCGATGTGGTCCCTCGCTGACCGGTTTGTCGGTTTTGCTGTAGGTTGGCCACTCTTGGCCGACATCCACCACTCCGACGGGAAAGAGTGCCCATCCTACATGCGTTCAAACGTCGTTGACGGCTCAATCGACAAGCCGCGACGCTTCGGGTTGTGATCGACGGGTTGGGAGCCCATCGTACGAGAAGGCCAACACAAACGATCACGTATCTGCTCAGCACTCGGGATCGGGTGTGGTGGTCAGAGGATGTCCGTTGATTTGGTTGATCAACATCCGCAATCGACCGAGGCCTCGACGGTTGAAGTGGAACACCAACCTTGGGAAGTCGGCCAGCTCGGGCTCGCCGGCTTCTTCTGGCAATGGACCGGTTTGTTCGAACGTGCCATCTTTCAGAATGTCAGCGAAGTTGGTCCGGATGGATTCCAACGCTTCCTCAGAAAGCTTTTGCTTCATCCGCAACACCAACTGATGACCGACGTAGCGTTGGGAGTGATACACGTCGTAGAACGTCAGCAGTTCTTCGACGGCTTCATCGACTGAGTTGGTGATCTTGTAGAGGGCCACGTCCTCGGGACTGATCATGCCGTTGCACATCAGTTGCTTGTCAATGAATTTGCCGAGGTCCTTCCAGTAACTGCCGCCGGGATGATCGAGGAAGATCAACGGCATCATGGTTTGCTTGCCAGTTTGCAACAGCGTCAGCACTTCGAGGCCTTCGTCGAGCGTTCCGAAACCTCCGGGCAAGCAGACGATGCCGCTGCACTCTTTCAAGAACATCAACTTGCGAGTGAAGAAGTACTTCAGCGTGACCAGCTTGGGATCGTTCTCGATGTATTCGTTCGCGCCTTGTTCGAACGGCAACATGATATTCAAGCCCATCGATGCATCGCGTCCGGCACCTTTGTGACCGGCTTCCATGATGCCGCCGCCGGCACCGGTGATCACCATCCAACCGTGAGCGGCCATTCGGCGACCCAGGTCCACAGCGGCTTGATAATCGGGGCGATCGGGTGCCGTCCTGGCCGATCCAAAGATGGTGACTTTGCGTCGCCGACGATAGGGACGAAAGACTTTGAACGCGTACCGCAGTTCCCGGATCGTTCGGGAAAGGATCTTCACGTCACCGCGAGCCGTGTTGTCCTTTTCCAATCGCTCGATCGTGTGCCGCATGACTTGGTACAAGTCCTGCGACTGATTGTCGGAGATCGGATCGTCGATCGGTTGCGGCCGTTGCAATTCATCTTCGCCAATGGCTTCGGCTGGCAAATTTTCGTTTTCGTCGGTCATGAAAAGTTCCGGAGGAGATGACAAGCAAGTTGCGGTAGGCAGACAAGTTACCACGAATCAGGTGTTCACCGGAACGCGATTTGTGGACGCCCCAGGTGAGGTTTTGATGAATGGTCGGCTTGGTAAATTCGATTCGTTTTGCTCCATTATCCGCATGACAAAAACACTGCACTTTGACTGTTTATCGGGAATCAGCGGCGACATGACCTTGGGCGCCCTGATCGATTTGGGCGTGTCCGTGGACCAGATCCAGCAGGGGCTGCAATCGCTGAATCTGCCGGATTTGAAGCTGCGGACCGAGGAAGTGAAAAAGTGCGGTTTCCGTGCCGTGCAGATTCACATCGATCATCCGCCGGAAAAGGCTCACCGGCATCTGCATCACATCGATGCGATGATCGACGAGGCCACCGAGATCAACGAATCCGCCAAGGCTCTCGCGAAAAAAATCTTTCTGTGCGTGGGCGAAGCGGAAGCCAAGGTCCATGGTTGTTCGCTTCGGAAAGTTCACTTCCACGAGGTTGGCGCGATCGATTCCATCGCGGACATCGTCGGCGTGGCGATCGCGATCGATGCGTTGGACATTCAACACGCGACGTCATCCACGATCCCGACCGGGACCGGTGCGATCACGATTGATCACGGCCGTGTTGCTGTGCCGGCGCCTGCCACCGCGGAAATTTTGACGGGTGTGCCGTTGATGGCATGCGACATCGAATCCGAACTGACCACGCCCACCGGGGCCGCAATCATCAAGACGCTGGCTCGATCGTTTGGTCCGCCTCCGGCGATGACTCCGTTGCGAGTGGGCTACGGATCGGGAACGCGTGATTTGGAAGGTCAGGCCAACGTGTTGCGGGTGACGCTGGGTGAGCTGACCGAAGCGAGTTCTTCCCAAGGTCAGATCGAAACCGATCGCGTCACACTGCTGGAAAGCAACATTGACGACGCGACGGCGGAGCAGTTGGCCAATGTCAGCGAGTTGTTGATGAACGCGGGAGCCCTCGATGTTTGGCAGACTCCCATCGTGATGAAAAAGGGACGTTTGGCGACGACGGTTTCGGTGCTTTGCGACGCCAGCCGAATCGGTGCGTTGCAAACGTTGCTCTTCACTCAAACCAGCACGATTGGAATTCGTCGAACGGAGATGAATCGTTCCAAGCTGGCTCGCGAAAGTCAGATCGTGCAAACGCCCGACGGATCCGCGACGGGCAAGACGGTGCGATTGCCTGACGGAACGCTGCGTTTCTCGTTGGAAAACGACGAGGTCAAACGTCTGTCTTCCGCGACCGGAAAACCGGCTGATCAAATCCGTGTCGAGGCCCAGGCTGCGTTCGCAGAATTGTTAGCGGTAGGGCGCGAGCCCTCCGGTGTCACTTGAGATTTAGCCTCGTAGGTCGTAGGCCACGGTTCCACCTGGCGAGCGCGAGCACGACTCACATTACTAACGGGTTGGAAGTGCCAGCACGCCTCGCTTCTTTCGAAGCATCGGCTGGGTTGCCAGGTGAAAACCTGGCCTACTTGCTACAAAGAGGCCACAAAGCGGGAAGCCAAATTTTTTGCGCCCCTCCTAGCGGGTGATCTGGCCTGGGGGAGCATGAACGCAAAAACAATTTCACTCGGCTGTCTGGGTTTACTGTGCGTCGGTCTGTTGTCGGTGACGTTCCCGATCGGGCTTCGGCAGTATCGGGTTCGGGCTCAGTTGCAGGCCATTGCATCGAACGGTGACCCGATTTCGCTTTCGGAATTCGGTGATCCAACTCCCGTTTCCGTTTGGCCATTGGCGGACAAGGTCGATGCGCGAAGTGAAATTCTGGAGGTGATCGAACCGGCAGAACGCCTCTACAAGAAACTGCAGCCCTATCTGATTTCCGATGCTGCCGCTGATCATCACCAACCATTGTCGGCCCAAAACGTGGCGTTGTTAGAGGATGCTTTTCAACAACACCCGCAGGTCTTGCCCGCTTTGCGCGACGCGTCGCATTGCCAGCGTTATGCGTGGCCATCGCCGCTGACGCCGTCCGGTGTGATGCCGCCCGATCAATACATGCAAGTCTTGCTGAAAGAAGTCAGCCGATTGCGAATGGTTGGCCGGTTGATGCTTTGTGGTTCACGGTTCTTGGCAGCCAAAGGCAAGGTCGATGAGTCCGCGATGCTGTGCGTCGATTTAATGCGTTTGACAGGATTGCAAGAGACGGGACCGACAGTCGTTGTTTATCAAACCAACGTTGCGATCCGGCAGTCCGCTATTGATCAACTCAACGCGATCTTGCAGGCGGAACCGCTGGATCCCGGCACGCACGCGGCAATCGAACAAGCATTGGTGGAGCATGAATCGAGCGACGCGTTCTTGCATGCTCTTAAAACCGAACGGGCGTACGGGATCGCATCATTCGAATCCATGGGCATGATCCGATCCATCTCAGGAGGACTTCAGGACTATCTGTCGGCGATGAAGACACAGATCGACTTGGGCAAGACGCCAACATGTGACTTGCCGGCAACCCGTGGACCACCTCTGGGTGCTCTGAGCCAAATTGCGATGACGGCGGTGGATGCTTGTCGTGCATCGTTTGAACGAGACCGTATTCGATGTCGTTGCTTGAGAATTCTCAACGCGATTCGAATGCACGAATTGACCGGAGAGGAGTTGACGTATGAGCAATTGGATTTGCCGGTCATCGCGACGCAAGATCCGTATTCCGGAGATCCGTTGAAGATCGAGAAGACTTCCGGCGAGGGATGGCGGATTCATTCCGTGGGGCCAAATCCGTTCAAAAATGCGGCGAATCAGCGGAATTCGGAGGATCTGGGGCTCTCCCCGTGAGGCGGTGATGGCGGTTTGAGTCCGGTGCTAAACTATCGCACTCAATCTCGTCTCCACTCCTCTCACCAACGATGCTCCACGGATGAACGCACCCGCCGCCACGAAATTGCCAACCCGCGACGAAGTCGCCGCCAGCGATTGCTGGGACCTGTCCAGCCTGTACGAATCCCAGGAGGGTTGGCAGGCCGATTTCGACACGCTGACGTCGAAAATCGACACCTTCGAAACCTTCCGAGGACGCTTGGGCGAATCGGCCCAAGTCATCCGTGAATTCTTGGATTTCGATGGCGAGTTCGACCGGATGGCAGAACGTTGTGGCACGTACGCGTTTCTGCGAACAACCGAGAATCAATCCGACAGCGATCACCAAGCCCGCAAGTCGCGGTTTCAAAACTTGGCTGTGAAGGCGTCGCAGGCCAGCAGCTTTGTTCGTCCCGAATTGCTGAGCATCGAACCGGAAAAGATGGAATCGTTTTTGAACGATCCGGTTCTGGAACCCTACAAGTTGTTGCTTGAGCGAATCGTTCGGTATCGACCGCACACATTGACCGATCGCGAAGAACGTTTGCTGGCGATGCAAGGCGAGATGGCTGGTGCGGCGGGCAACGCGTTTCGACAACTCAACGACGCTGACCTGCGGTTCGGTGAGCTGGAAAACGAAGACGGACAACGGATGGAGTTGTCGCACGCGACGTTCATTCAGTTCCTGCACAGCACCGATCGCGACGTTCGCAAGAAGGCGTTTGATCAGTACTACCAAGTCTTCTCGGAACACGAGAACACACTCGCCGCGACGTTGGCCGGCAGCATCCACCGGGATGTGTACTACGCTCGAGCCCGCAACTACGAGAGCAGCTTGGAATCGTCGTTGTTCCCCGACAACATGCCTGTGTCGGTCTATGACAACTTGATCCAAGCGGTGCGAGATTCGTTGCCAGCGGTTCATGAATACTTGGACGTGCGTCGTCGCAAGATGAACTTGCCCGACATGCATCACTACGACACCTACGTGCCGATTCTGTCGGGAATCAAGAAGCATCACACGTGGGATCAAGCCGTCAACGTGGTGCTGGAATCGTTGCAACCGCTTGGCCAAGAATACGTGTCGACGTTGGAAGAAGGGCTGCGTGGACGTTGGTCTGATCGCTATCCCAACCGAGGCAAACAGAGCGGCGCGTTCAGTTGCGGGTCGTTCGATGGCGACCCGTTCATCTTGATGAACTTCAAAGAGGAAGTGCTCAACGATGTGTTCACGCTGACGCACGAAGCCGGGCACTCAATGCACAGTTGGTACTCATCGAAGAACCAGCCTTATCAGTACTACGACTACACGATCTTCGTGGCGGAAGTGGCCAGCACGTTCAACGAACAATTGCTGACGCATCACTTGCTTGAGAATGCTCAAGACGATGCCGAGCGAGCCTATTTGATCAACAATGAACTCGACAGCATCCGCGCCACCGTGGTCCGGCAAACGATGTTCGCGGAGTTTGAAAAGAAGACGCACGAGATGGCGGAAGCCGGCGAGCCGTTGACGGTTGCGTCATTCCGCGCGGTGTATCGCGAATTGCTCGACGCTTACTTCGGTCCCGATTTCATCGTCGATGATGCGTTGGAACTGGAATGTTTCCGCATCCCTCACTTCTACCGTGCGTTCTACGTTTACAAGTACGCCACCGGACTCAGTGCCGCCGTGGCTCTCAGTCGTCGCGTCCTCGGCGGTGGCGAATCCGAACTGAATGACTACCTGAACTTCTTGCGTGGTGGTTGCAGCCAAGACCCCTTGGATCTGCTTCGTGGCGCCGGTGTCGACATGACCCAGCCCGAAGCGGTGAAGACGACCTTGGATCACTTCGCCAGTCTTTCCAAGCAACTCGACGAACTGCTGTGACCGACGCCACCCATCGTCTGGAACTGACCGGAATTCGCAAACACTTTGGATCGACCAAGGCGCTCGACGGCGTGGACTTGGTCGTTGGTCCGGGGGAAGTGCACGCGATTATTGGCGAAAACGGGGCTGGCAAGAGCACGTTGATGAAGGTCCTGTCCGGCGCTCATTGCCCGGACGCCGGTCGGATTCGTATCGATGGGGAAGAAGTCGATCTGAGCAACCCGCGAGCCTCCCAGGCCGCGGGCATCGCGATGATTTATCAGGAGCTGAACTTGGCTCCTGATTTGTCGGTCGCGGACAACATCACCTTGGGTGACGAACCGTCTCGATGGGGCGGACGCGGCGGTGGTTGGCTGGATCGTGGCCGGCAACACGCGATCGCCAAGGAAGCTTTGAAGCGGTTGCACTGCGAAGACATTGATCCGGCGCAACCCGTTCGCGAATTGTCGATCGCTCAGCAGCAAATGGTCGAGATCGCTCGCGCGGTTGTGGCC
The DNA here is from genome assembly GCF_002727185.1 of Rhodopirellula bahusiensis. NCBI lineage: Bacteria > Pseudomonadati > Planctomycetota > Planctomycetia > Pirellulales > Pirellulaceae > Rhodopirellula > Rhodopirellula bahusiensis. The sequence continues at coordinate 17,399 of NZ_NIZW01000031.1, read as the reverse complement.
GGCCGCAAGCTGAAACTGTTGATCTTGGACGAACCTACCAGCAGCCTGACCCAGGTCGACACCGAGAACCTGTTCACGGTAATCGAGCGACTGAAATCCGAAGGCGTCAGCGTGCTGTATATCAGTCACTTCCTAGAAGAGTGTCAGTTGATCGGTGATCGCTTCACCGTCCTACGTGATGGCGTGACAGCAGGCTCAGGCAGCTTGACTGAAAACGATCCGGATTGGATGCCGATGGATTCCATCGTGCAGATGATGGTTGGTCGTGAGATCTCGCAACTCTATCCCGACCTCGACCATGTTCGTGGCGAACCCGTGTTGCAACTCGAAGATGTTCGCGGGTCACGTTTGCCTACCGATGTTTCATTGACGCTGCACCGAGGCGAGATCTTAGGGCTCGCCGGATTGATCGGCGCGGGACGGACGGAAACCATTCGAGCCCTGTTTGGGCTGGATCGATTGGCGTCTGGCAAAGTCGTCGTGATGGGTCGCGAAGATGCGCGGCGGGATCCGCAGAAGAGTTGGATCCGAGACGCGATGGGTTTGGTGTCCGAGGATCGCAAGAACGAAGGCTTGTTCTTGGAACGCAGTCTGACCGAGAACCTGACGCTGACTCGTACGGAACCTTACCGACGAGGCCCGTTCCTTCGCCGATCGGAAATGAAGAAAGCGACCGAGCACTGGATGAAAGAATTGGCGGTTCGGGCGAGCGATCCCGATCAGGCGATTGGTGAGCTATCCGGCGGCAACCAGCAGAAAATCGCCTTGGCTCGTTTGCTGCATCACGATTGCGAGATCCTGTTGCTCGATGAGCCCACTCGGGGCATCGACATCGGCAGCAAACGCACGATCTATCAAACGATTGGTGAGTTGGCGGCGCAAGGCAAAGCGATCTTGTTGATCAGCAGTTACTTGCCCGAGTTGCTCGGCGTCTGCGATTCAATCGGCGTGATTCACCAAGGAAGCCTGACCGGCATCCGCCCAGCAAGCGAATGGACCGAACACAGTCTGCTGACCGAAGCGCTCGGCGCTGCGGCAACATCCTGACCAAGTCATGGGGCCCCTCCGCCCCAAAGGGGCAACACTATCTCAGCCCAGGGCAAAGCCCTGGGAGTCCATTTTCGCCCCAACGGGGCAGTGCTATTTCAGCCTAGGGCGAAGCCCTGGGAATCCGTCGGAATGAACACGCCGGTAGCCCCAAAGGGGCGGCTCTAACTGATTATCGCCGCCCCTTTGGGGCTACCAACATTCGCGCCGTTTTGAAAACCCAGGGCGTTGCCCTGGGCTAGAATGGGGTCGGCCCGTTGGGCCTGTGGCGTCTCCGTGACGGGTGCGTCGTGTTCTTTGAATTTTGTGCCGTTCGCAGAATTGAACCATGCCGCAATCTTTGGCCCGCGTTTATCTGCACATCGTCTTTTCCACCAAGGGACGAATTCCTTGGCTGAAGGATGCGACCTTGCGATCGGAACTCTACGCGTACATGGCGACGGTTTTACGCGACAATGTTCAATCACCAGCAATCAAGATCGGTGGAGTCGAAGATCATGTTCACGCACTGCTCACGCTCAACCGGAGTTTCGCTATCAAGGATGTGGTTCAGCACATGAAAACGGAAACCAGCAAATGGATCAAACGCCAACCAAAAGGAACGACGGAGTTCGCTTGGCAAGCTGGATACGGTGCCTTCTCCGTCAGCCAAACCAACGTCCCGAAAGTGATCCAGTACGTTGGCAACCAAGAAAAGCATCATCGCCAACTTTCATTCCAGGACGAATTTCGAGACTTCTGCAAACGGCATGAACTTGAGATCGACGAACGTTATGTTTGGGACTGATGTCAGACCAGGGCCGCCCCGTTGGGGCTACGGGGGATTGTTCGGTTTCACGAAACCAGGGCGTTGCCCTGGGCTAGATTAGGCTCGGCCCGTTGGGCCTTGGGAATATGCAGCGAAGCTGCATTGTGTCTTCGTCCGCCCCAACGGGGCATTGCTATTTCAGCCCAGGGCGAGGCCCTGGGAAACCGGCGGCAAAAGCAACCCGTAGCCCCAACGGGGCGGCCCTATCCATCGCTGGCTGACTAGCACCGCCCCGTCGGGGCTACCGGGAATGTTCGGCCCACAAACCCAGGGCGTTGCCCTGGGCTAACATAGGATCGGCCCGTTGGGCCTGTGGCGAATCGGGCCTGGGACGAATCCGCTGCGTTACATTGAATCGCGAATTCGCTGCTCGAAAACTCACGTAACACACTGTCAGTCGTGCTGAGGCGTGTCAAAGATCCGGTCGCCGGCGTCGCCGAGGCCGGGGACGATGAAGGCTTGTTCGTTCAAGCTGGGGTCGACGGCTGCCACGAACAGTTTGACGTCGGGAAAATCTTTGGCCACGCGGTCGAGTCCGGCTTGGGATGCGATGATGCTGAGAACACGAATGTCTTCGACGCCCCAGCGCATCAAACGGCGAACGACCATGTCGATCGATCCGCCAGTGGCCAACATTGGATCGAGTATCAAGGCGACGTTCGGTGCGCCTTTCTTCGGCAGTTTGTCGTAGTAACCAACCGGTTCGGCAGTTTGCTCGTTGCGATACAAACCCAGGTGCCACACGGAGGCATCGGGAATCAAATCCAGCAACGGATCGACCATTCCCAGTCCCGCTCGAAGCACGGGCACGATCCCGATGTCGGCTGCCAACTCGTGACACGGTGCGTCCGCCACCGGAGTTGGAATGGTGACGGGTTGGGTCGACAAGTCATCCGTCGCGCGAACCCCGATCAACATCGCCAGCCGCGAAACGGCGGATCGAAACTCGGGCGGCCGAGTCCGTTTGTCTCGCAATTGACAAAGGTGATGCGAAACCAAAGGGTGCTGCAAAACGTGAACGTGCGACATGACTTGGGTGGCTAGGGGCGAATGAATGAGATGGGTGCAAGAGCATGATCGAAGTCCGCCGATGATCGATCAAGTCAGTGAAGCAGAATGAGCAACGGAAAGCCTGTGTGGGTGTGCAACCTATCAGGCGTTCGTTGGGCCGATGCCGTCAGCCGTGTTCCAGAAGCCGCCGCGGGCGTGATCGAAGGTGGGTTTTTGGCCGCGAATCTTTTCGCGAAAACCGCCGTCGATGGACCACACGATCGAACCGTTCACGATCGTGGTGACGGGCCAGCCACGAAGGGTCTCGCCGTTCCAGGGACTCCAACGGTTCTTCGTGTGTTGGTCTTCGTCGCGAATGGTGCGCTCGGAATTCATGCGGACTAAAACCAAGTCGGCGTCGTAACCATTGGCGATGCGGCCTTTGCCCGTGATGCCCCAAACTCGCGCTGGCGCGTCGCTCATCCAATGTGCGATCTGTGGCATCGTGACTTTGCCAGCGTTGCATTGATTCAGCATCAACGCGAGTGAGTTCTCAACCGCTGGCAAACCCGATGGTGACTGCGGGTACGGTTGAGCCTTTTCTTCCAGCGTGTGAGGTGCGTGGTCGGTCGCGATGACTTGGATGACATCGTCTTGCAGGGCTTGCCAAAGTTTGGCGTTGTCTTCCGCGGTTTTGATCGATGGGTTCATTTGGATCCGTGAACCCAAGCGATCGTAATCATCGACGTTGAAGAACAGGTGATGCGGGCAAACTTCCGCGGTCAGGTATGGCGATGGATCCACGAGCGACACGAGTTCCGCGCCGGTGGACACGTGCAAGACATGAAAACGATGTTGATGTCGACGGGCCAACCCGGTGGCTCGGGCGGTCGAGATCACCGCAGCAGCTTCATCGCGAATGCGAGAGTGATCGTGAATGTCGGTGGTGCCCGCAAGTCGTTCCGCGTTGGCTCGTACGGTCGTTTCGTCTTCGCAGTGGGCGCAGATCGGCAGAGTGGTCTCAGCGAAGATGCGTTCCAAGGCGGCTTGTTCATCGACCAACAAATTGCCGGTGCTGCTGCCGATGAAGATCTTGATGCCGGGAACGTTTTGAGCGGCATTCAGCTCGGCCACGTTGTTCGGTGTCGCACCGATGTAGAAGCCATAGTTGACCAGTGACTTTTCGGCGGCGAGGGCTTCTTTGGCTTGGACACCTTCGATGGTGATCGCAGGTGGTTTCGTGTTGGGCATTTCCAAGAACGTGGTCACACCACCGGCGGCACACGCATGAGACGCGGTTGCCAAGTCTTCTTTGTGCGTCAGGCCTGGTTCGCGAAAGTGAACTTGGTCGTCGATCACGCCGGGCAGCAGAAACAGATCATCAGCTTCGATGAGGTGATCGCACGAGGCGGTGGAAGAAGCGTCGGCGTCAAGAATCTTGCCGTCTTCGATCAGCACGTGACGAAGATCGACGGTGCCGGAAGAACTGTGGATGCCATCGCCAGGCAAAACCGCCTGCGCGTTTCGGATCAGAGTGCGTGCCATCAATGAGCTCAAGCTGAAAAGACCAACCAAACGAAGTGTCGAGTTCGGTCGATCAGTTTAGCACTGATGCGTGAGGGCATCGGTACCCAATGAGTCATGAACCACGGTTCGCCGCCGTTTCAGCAACGCAAGACGAACCCGTGTCAGCGGCACATGGTGGACGAGGTGATGAGCTGTTGACTGCCCGCGAATGATCCGGGAGGGAGGTGGCGCGTGATGCCCTTCCCCGGATATCTCGCTTTCTGACCCCTCTCAACTTCGGCGGTCGTGCAGTTTGACTTCACCCTCCCTTTGGGAGGGTCGGACCGCTTCGGGCCGGGGAGGGTTACGCGCTGGATTCAATGCTGAGCCCTCCCCTCGCTCGACCCTCCCAAGGGGAGGGTGATGAAACGGCTCGCAACACAGCATTTAAGAGTCGCACGACCGCTTTGCGGCCGGGCCTCAGGCTACTCGACTCGGCCGGCGGCCCAGAGCATGCCGCGGACCAAGTTAGCCAGGAACACTTCATCCTGGAACGTTTCGTTGGAGTGGCCATAGGTCGTTCCGTAAACGCGAGCGTCGCCGTATTGGTTGGTCCAAATGACGGGATGGGACTTGCCGTCCCGTTCGCTCTTGGAAGTTGCCAGAACAGTCGTGTTGGGCCAGATCTTTTCGATGATGTACAGCTCGTCCATCGCAGAAACGTGGGCGGCGGGATACTCACGCATCACCGGATGGTCTTCCGCGACCACTTTGATTGGGTAGTGGCTTTGGTGATCGTGGCGGCGGCTGGTCACACCCAGAAACTCGCGCCAGTCATCGATTTCCGCGTCACGATAGGTGTGCATTGCACAGTGAATCACCACGGCGGGAACGCCAGCGTGGTGGGCTTTTGTGATTTGGCGGATGTAATCGGGGTTGGTCGTTGCGGCGAAGCATTCGTTGTGAATGACGACGTCGAACGGTTTGGCCCAATCTTCATCGCCGTAGAAGTCGATCTCGGCTTGGGTGCCCTTGCCACCATCGTTGACGACCGTCCATTTGGCTTCGACGCCGGCCTTTGTGGCCGCCATCTGAATGGCTTTGGCTTGGAAGTCATAATCGTGGCAGCAACCGCTGGTGATGATCAGGACATTCAACGAGCCGTTGTTCGATTTGGCATCAGAGGCGTCTTCCGCCGAGGCGAACCCGGGAACGAAAGTCCCACAAGCGAAAACAGCGGATGCCAACAAAAAAGTCGCGGCGAATCGCCGCGACAAGGTGGAGAGAGACGTCATTGCTCAGTTGTTCTCTTGAAGTTCGACGGTGTCCATGACTTTTGTGTTTCGCTCGATCGCGATCACGGTGGTGCGTTGGCGAAGACCATCGCGTGTTTCGGCGGTCACGGGAAGCACCTGACGTTTGTCGGGGAATTCCATGCGAACCGTGAAGGCACCATCGTTTTGCAGTTTGACGGGATGTCCGCCAACCATCACCGAGGCGGTTGGGTCGGCTTTTCCAAACACGATCAGTTCGGCTTCGACATCCAAACGCAGCTTGGTTTGACGCAGCAGCGAGGGATCGCCGGTGGTCGAGCCTGAATCGTTGCGATGAGGCATTTTTCGTTGCAAACGATCTTCGAAGACTTCTCGCAGATCGGCACTGCGGGACTCGTAACCGCCGCTGAGAGCGTAGATTCGCTCGTAATCTTCGGCGATGTCCTGCCAGTGTTCGTCGAGACGTTGGCAGTCGCCTGGCACAGGAGTTTCGACCACGTTGCTGCGGCACAGGCAATGAAATTCACCGTCACTGGCCAAATAACCAATCGCGACGCGGAAACGCGAAGGTGGGTCTTGAACGTCGACGTACCAATTGCTGACACCACCATGCACCGTGATGTCACGAGCGACCGTTTCGGCGCTGTTGCTGGTCACATCGCCGACGGCCAGCAGACGAAGCGTTGGGACCGCGGTGTGCCACTTTTCAGCCATCGCTGATTGAGCACGTTGGACGCTGGTTTGGGTGATTTCCCAGCTCGCCTGCAACCAAAAGGCGTCGCGAACGACCAGGACGATGCGGTCTTTGTGAGGAGCGTCAGCACGATGACGTTGGGCACCATCGGTGACCGCGGAACCAGCGACCAGAGTCCCAGTCGAGAGATCCTTGTGTTTTTGGACCAATTCGCGGCGGCGACGCATTTCAGCCCGAATGCGTTCGGTTTTCGCGGAAACTTTGGGTTCGGTCAGGTCAGTCATGGGAGCGTCCGGACGTGAACGCACCGTCGTTTTTGGTTTGCCAGCGGCCGCTTTGCGAGCAGGTGATTTGGTGGACGACTTGCCGCTCGAGGAGGAGCGAGGTTTCTTGGAACTCGCCGAAGCTCGTGGTTCGCTCGTTTTGGCGGTGCTTTTCGCCTTTGCGGAACCGGCTCCAGCCCGTCCTTTTTTCGCATCACTTGCCGCTTTTCGGCGCAAGCGTTGCTGGGCCTTTTTGATCTCACTGATCAAATCGTCCTTCCGCATGGAGTGCCAGCCTGTGACCCCGTAATTTTTGGCAATTTCAGCCAATTCGCGACGGGTTTGCGACGGTAGATCAACAGTACTAATCAAGGCGGGCTCCTCGAGATGAACGCCTCGCCGATCTTCCCAATTGAGGGAAACGAGGCGCGAATGGTTGATTTGAGGCAACAAATTGATGCCGTGGTGCACCCAGCTGTACCGCTGTGGAAGGAGGCAGAATCGGCTAGTGGACGCACCTTAACGGGGGAATCTGCTGCCCAACTATTATGGCAAGGGGATGCTCATTGTTCTAGTGTTCGATTTGCGAAAAGCCGGATTGAGATGCGAAAAGAGGGGGCCTCGGATGACAAAAACCCTCTGATCGGCCAATCTTTGCACCATTCGTGTGTTTGAGTGCCAGCAATGGGCAGAATCAATGTCGCGACATTATAGCGTGCCTGATGCGATAATCGAGCAAATGGCTAACCAGAGGGGTGTTCATGGGTGATTCTGAAAAGCAGCGAAATGGCGGTGGTTCGAACACGCAGCCGATGCTCCGATTGGCTTCTGCTGGGTTTGAACTGGCTTCCTTTCCGCTCATCTTGGGTGCGATCGGCTACTACTGGCTCGATCCGTGGATGGGGAACGAGACCCCGTATATCGCGATCGCGGGAGTTCTGGTCGGATTCTGCTTGGGGTTCTACCGGCTCATTCTGATGGTGAATCAGCTTCCATCGTGAAATCAGCCTTCGGAACGTGTTTGATACGCCCATTTCTTGGTAGGCGGGCTGTCGATTTAATAAGCCGTACCGTATTAGCGGCGGCTAATCAGACGTCAAACGGGGCTACTACCCGTCGGCCAATTGTTGTCATTCGGTATACGACTAAATCAACAGCCTGTAGGCGGTGATCTTTGACGAGAACGATTCAACACGGAGTCATCTTGATCACGGTCATGGCGATCACCGTGGTCTGGCTGCTGCTGTGTCTGTTGTTCGCGTCGGGAAGCATGATTCAGAGCCAGTTTTCGCCAAATTCGACCTGGGGCATTGTGTCGCTGGTCAGTCCCTGGCTGGTGTGGCGAAAGTTGGCGATCGCGAGTTGGTTGATCGCTCTGGCGTCGGTCTTTCCGCGGTTGATGTCGGTTCAAATCAGCAAAGATCGGTGGTTGGCGACGCAAGGCTTTCTGGCTGGGATGTTGATTCGGATCAGCGGGACCGTTGCGTTGTATTTGGCCAGTAGTTATTACTTGGACGCTCCCGAGACTTGGTCCGCCGCCTGGGTGCTGTTCTGGCACGTCAGTTTGTTGGCGGTCGAAGTCGTTGTGATCGCACGGTTCGCTCACCGTGACGTTGCCTGAAATCATCCCGACCTAATTTCATCTGTCATGTTGCCATTTTTAGCCGCAGCCGGTCACGATCCGACCGATCACGCGATTCCGCACGCGTTGCATGAATCGCCGTTGCTCAAAATCCCGTTTGGTGGCGAAGGCACGAATGTGCCCGCACTTGGAATTCGGGATGGCTACTACGAGTTCTTCCTGACCAATCACTTGATGATGACGGCCGTGGTCGGTTTGTTGTTGATCATCACCGGCGTGTTGTGCTCACGAAAAATCAGCATCTTTCACGGCGAAGGTTTGGGTCGCTATCAGACTCGCGGCCGGTTGTCGCAATTGTTCGAAACGATCTGTGCGTTCATTCGTGATGAGGTCGCTTACCCGAACCTGCACGGCCTGACCGACAAATACATTCATTACATCTGGACGGTGTTCTTCTTCATCCTGTTTGCCAACATCCTGGGCGTGATCCCGTTTGGCTACATGTTGCAGTTGATCACTGGAAACGACGCGTTTTCGCATTGGGGCGGCAGTGCCACCGGGAACCTGTCGTTGACCAGCATGCTGGCTCTGACCTCGCTGATTGCGATCATCTTCATCGGGATTCGCGAAACCAGCGCCAAAGACTTTTTCAATCACTTCAACCCCATTGGCTGGGATGGCGGCATCTTGATGTTGCCCATCGCGTTGATGCTGTACGTGCTCGAGTGGCTCAGTTTGCTGGTCAAGTGCTTCGTGCTCGCCATGCGGTTGTTCGGCACAATGATGGCCGGCCACTTGGTGCTCGCCGCCTTCGTCGGACTGATTTTCGCGGCTGGTGAAGCGAGCAAGGGAATGGGTTACGCGGTCAGCGTGCCCGTCGTCTTGGTGGCAACATCGCTGACATTGTTGGAGTTGTTTGTTTGCTGTCTGCAAGCGTTCATCTTCACCTTCCTGACCGTGCTGTTTATCGCCGCAATGGCGACACATGAACACGACGAGCATTTGGACGACGACCCGCACGCAATGACGGACGCCAACCAAATGGACCCAGACAAGATTTTTGACCCCAGTCGCATCAGTCCAGCCGTGGGTGCCAGTCATCCAGCGGGTGCCTGATTGGCTTCTGAGGCGGTTCGAAGGGTGATTTTGACGAGCGGAAAACGATGTGGCATTTTGTCGCTCGATTTCAAGGCTCAAAGCATTTGAAATTGCCCCGAGTCCGCAAACTGTTTTGATTCGCGCCGTCAGGCGTTCGGGAGTGAAAGCTTTTTCGACTCCTTTCTGACGAAACTACAGCAGGGTGGCATGACGGTTCGACTTGGTTGGACTATTCTTCCGCACTCAAAAAAACCTTTCCCCCTTTCACTCGCTCAAAATTTTTACGGAGCAATCTGAAGATGTTAGAACTGGCAATGATGTTGGCCCAAGAAATCGCTTCCTACGACTTCGGCCGCATGGGTCTGGGGATCGGAATCGGATTGATCATTATCGGTGCCGCTTTGGGCATTGGTCGCATCGGTGGCAGTGCTGTCGACGCGATGTCACGTCAGCCTGAAGCTGGTGGACGCATCCAAACGGCGATGATCATCGCGGCTGCACTGATCGAAGGTGCGACCGTCATCGCATTGGTGTTCATTCTGTTGTGCCGCAGCTAGGTCGAATTTGATGAAACGCTTGCTTGCAATTAGCTCGCTCACTTTGCTGGCCTCACTGGTGTTGTTGGTGGTTTCACCTGCACGCTCGTTGGCAGCACAAGATGAAGTGACCGTGGTGGACGCTCGTGCGGACGCGGCGGACAGCGAAGATGGCGATCACGACCATGATCACGAAGGTGATGACCATGGGCACGATGAAGCCGCCGGAGACGAACATGGTCACGGCGACGAGGACCATGCAGCGACTCCTCTGTTGTCGTTCGACGGTGGGTCGGCGATTTGGAACCTGATCATCTTCCTGTGCGTCTTGGCGATTCTGTCCAAATTCGTTTGGCCAGCCGTCCTGGGCGGTTTGCAGGCTCGCGAAGAAAAGATTCGCGAAGATTTGGAATCGGCTGAGAAGGCCAGTGCCGAAGCGAAGCAAATGCTGAGCGATTACCAGTTGAAATTGGACGAGGCAGCCGGCCAAGTTCAAACGATGCTGGCAGATGCTCGCCGTGACGCCGAAGCAAACGGTCAGAAGATTGTCGATGCCGCCAAAGTGGAAGCCGCCGCGCAACGCGAACGAGCTTTGTCGGACATCGAGAACGCAAAGAAAGTTGCGATGGCTGAAATGGCCGGACAAACGTCCAAGTTGGCCATGCAAGTCGCTCGCAGTGTTGTTGGCCGCGAATTGTCGGCTGATGACCACGCGGATTTGATTCGTCAATCGATGGAACGGCTTCCCAGCCAGAACTAACGCCTTTGACGTGGTCAAACTTCCTTCCCTGAAATTCCTACGACGCTCAACCGACGAGACCCCCAACGTGTCCGAAACCGCCTCGCATTCCACCGTCCTTGACGTCGGCGCCGAAAAACTCGGCAAGACCTACGCTCGGGCGTTGCTCGCTGCGACTCAAGCGGATGGATCCACCGATGCGGTTGTCAGTGATTTGAACGTGATTTGTGACGAAGCTTTGTTGCCGAACCCCAAGTTGCAACTCGCTTTTCAATCGCCGCAAATCGACGCTGACGAAAAATGCCGTGTGGTGGATCGTTTGTTTGGTGGGAACACTCATCCAGTCTTGATCAAGCTGATGAAGGTGATGGCCAAACGTGGTCGACTCGGTTACTTGGTCGCAGTTCGCGATGCGGCGGTCGAGTTGTTCGACGAAGCCGCAGGACGAGTCGTCGCCGAAGTTCGCACGGCGGTTCCGATGACGGAACAGCTTCGTGGTGAAGTCACCCAACAACTTTCCAGCCGCTTTGGCAAAACCGTTCGCCTTCGTGAGTCAGTCGATACCGAACTGATCGGCGGCATGGTGATCCGAGTCGGCGACACCGTTTTTGATTCGTCAGTGGCCAGCCGATTGGACAAGCTCGGCAAAACCGCTGCGGCTGGTTTCGCTCGCCAATTGATCGAACAGTCGGATCGATTCAGTTCATCGTCGTGATCCAACGCGGCGACTGAACTCCCACCTCAAAACATTTACGCACAAACCACCATCGGAAAACACGGTACGGTCCAGTGAAATTCAATAGCGACGAGATCGCCTCTGTCTTGCAGGCCGAGATCGAACAGTTCGATAACAAAATTGACGTCCGCGAAGTCGGAACGGTCTTGGAAGTTGGTGACGGGATTGCTCGCGTCTACGGCCTGTCTGGCGTTATGGCCGGTGAAATGGTCGAGTTCGCCAACGGATCGATCGGTCTGGCCTTCAACCTGGAAGAAAACAGCGTCGGGGTCATCATTCTGGGCGACTACCTGACGATCGAAGAAGGTCAAGAAGTCAAAGCACTCGGAACGCTTTTGTCCGTTCCAGCCGGCGATGCAGTTATCGGTCGCGTTCTCGATCCACTCGGGAACCCACTGGACGGCAAAGGCCCCGTCCAAACCGACATCACTCGCCCGGTGGAAATCATCGCGACGGGCGTTGCTGAACGCAAACCGGTTACCGAGCCTCTGCAAACGGGTATCAAGGCCATCGACTCGATGACCCCGATCGGACGCGGTCAACGCGAACTGATCATTGGTGACCGAAAGACCGGAAAGACCGCTATCGCGATCGACGCGATCCTGAACCAAAAGGGTCAGGGCGTGAAGTGTTTCTACATCGCCATCGGCCAAAAGGACTCCGCCGTCGCTTCGGTCGTCGACGTCCTCGAGCGTCACGGTGCGATGGAATACACCACCGTCATCGCGGCGGGTGCCAGTGCACCGGCTCCTCTGCAATACGTGGCTCCTTATGCCGGTACCGCGATGGCAGAACACTTCATGTTCAACGGCGGACACGCCTTGGTCGTCTACGATGACTTGTCCAAACAAGCCACCGCGTATCGTCAAATGTCCTTGCTGATGCGTCGCCCACCAGGTCGTGAAGCTTACCCTGGTGACGTTTTCTACTGTCACAGTCGTTTGCTCGAACGTTCGTCGAAGTTGTCCGATGAGCTCGGTGGCGGTTCGATCACCAGCCTTCCGATCATCGAAACGCTCGAAGGTGAAGTTTCGGCTTACATTCCAACCAACGTGATTTCGATCACCGACGGTCAAATCTACGTTCAACCTGACTTGTTCTTCTCGGGCGTTCGTCCCGCTATGAACCCTGGTATCAGTGTTTCTCGCGTGGGTGGTGCCGCTCAAACGAAGGCCATGAAGAAGGTCTCCGGCGGTTTGCGTCTTCAGTTGGCTGCCTTCCGTGCTTTGGAAGCATTCGCCCAGCTCGGTACCGACTTGGATCCGGCGACCCAGGCCGAACTGGATCGTGGTTACCGCATGGTCGAGTTGCTCAAACAACCTCAGTACCAACCGCTTTCGGTTGCTGAGCAAGTCATCAGCATCTATGCCGGTACGAACGGTCACCTCGATGACGTTGCTGTCAAAGAAGTGCAAAGGTTCGAGAAGGAATTGTTGCAATACGTCCATGACAAGCACAGTTCGTTGATCAGCGATCTGACCGCGACGCCAGCCTTGAGCGATGAAATCGCTGAACGCATCGTTGCGGCGGTCAAAGAGTTCAAGACTGTCTACAAACCCGCCACCCCTGCAGCCTGAACCCGAAAGGCGGAGTGATTCATGGCCAACGCACGTGCCCTCGATAAACGACGCAAGTCGATTCGCAACATCCGCAAGATCACGCGGACGATGGAGCTGATCGCAACGGCTCGGTACAAAAAAGCAATGGACCGCGCTGCCGCGGCCACGGCTTACACCGAGCAGATCACCAAAATTGTCTCGCGGCTCGCTGATGCCGGGTTGGACGTGCAGCACCCGCTGTTGGAACAACGCGAAAAGATCAACACGACCCGTGTTCTGGTTCTGGCCAGCAACCGTGGTTTGTGCGGCGGATACAACGCGTCGATTTTGCGTACCGCTCTGCCCCGCATCAAATCGCTTCGCGAATCGATTCCGAACGTCATCATCGACGCCAGCGGCAAACGCGGTGTCAACGGTTTGAAGTTTCGTGGCATCGACACCGAACAGCAGTTCCTGCAGTTCGAAGATCAACCTGCATACGACGACGTCGAGAAGATCGCTGAAGGTTATTTGGCCGAATACATCACCGGCAAAATTGACCGGTTGGATGTCGTCTACACCAAGTTCATCAGCACATCGAAGCAAGAGGCCGTGATCGAAACCTTGCTTCCACTTGGTTCACTGGCCGATGAATCGGATTCCGATTTGGCTGGTTCAGACGAAACCAATGCCGAATACGAATTCCTTCCATCGGCGGAAAGCATTTTGGAAGAGGTCGTGCCGACCAGTTTCAAAGTCAAGTTGTTCAAGTGTTTCCTGGATGCTGCGGTGAGCGAGCAGGTCGCTCGAATGATCGCGATGAAGGGAGCCACCGAGAGTGCCGGCGACATGATCAAACAGTTGTCGATGACCTACAACCGAGCCCGTCAAAGTCAAATCACCGGCGAAATCATGGAAATCATCGGCGGTGTCGAGGCCCTGGAAGGCTAATGCCCTCGGGCAGCTTGAGAGCTTCTAGCGACTTGCCACTAGCTACTTGAGACATCGATTTTCAAATGACGAATCGTCACAGCAAACACACCACCCCATTCAATTCATAAGCTAATTGCTAGTAGCTAACCGCTAGGAGCTTCTCCCTCATGTCCACTGCAACCGCCACCGGCCGCGTCACTCAAGTCATCGGTTCAACCTTTGATGCCGAGTTTCCTGAAGGTCAACTGCCAAAGATCTACAACGCTTTGACAATCCAAAGCGAGCACAAAGGGGTCACCATTGACCTGACCGGCGAAGTGCAACAACACCTCGGTGGTGGTCGTGTTCGTGCGATCGCTTTGGGTTCTACCGAAGGCATGATGCGGGGCATGGACGTGGTCGACACTGGCAAGCCAGTTTCGGTTCCCGTCGGAAAAGCCACCTTGGGCCGCGTCTTCAACGTGCTCGGTCAACCCATCGATAAACGTGGTGATGTTCAAGCCGACGACTACTGGCCCATTCACCGTCAAGCTCCTCCCGTCAACGAGCTGTCGACGAACACGGAGTTGTTCGAAACGGGCATCAAGGTGGTTGACCTTCTGACGCCGTTTGTTCGTGGTGGTAAGGCTGGTTTGTTCGGTGGTGCGGGTCTGGGCAAGACCGTGATTCTGACCGAGCTGATCGCTCGGATCGCATCGAGCCACGGTGGTTACTCGGTCTTCGCTGGTGTGGGTGAACGAACTCGCGAAGGCACCGACCTCTGGTTGGAAATGCAAGAAACTGAGATCGGTTCGACCGGTCGCAACGTGATCGAGCAAACCTGCATGGTGTTCGGTCAGATGAACGAGCCACCAGGATCACGTCTTCGTGTTGCTCTGTCCGCACTGACCATGGCGGAATACTTCCGCGACACAACCGGTGCTGACACGCTGTTGTTCGTCGACAACATCTTCCGCTTCTCGCAAGCCGGTTCGGAAGTGTCCGCACTTCTCGGACGGATGCCATCGGCTGTGGGTTACCAGCCCACACTGGCAACCGAAATGGGTGCTCTTCAAGAACGGATTACCTCGACCAAGCAAGGTGCTATTACATCGGTGCAAGCCGTTTACGTGCCTGCCGATGACCCGACTGACCCCGCACCGGCCACGGCGTTCGGTCAGCTCGACGCGTTCATTTACCTTGAGCGTTCGATTTCGGAAAAAGGGATCTATCCCGCCATCGACCCGTTGGCTTCGAACTCGCGAATTTTGGACCCTCAGTACGTCGGCGACCGTCACTACACGATCGCCCGCCGCGTTCAAACGATCTTGCAACGTTACCGCGAACTGCAAGACATCATCGCGATTCTCGGTGTGGACGAACTCAGCGAAGAAGACAAGACCATCGTTCACCGCGCACGCCGCATCGAACGATTCCTGTCGCAACCCTTCCTGGTCGCAGAAGTCTTCATCGGCAAACCTGGTGAAATCACGTCTCTCGAAGACACGATCCGCAGCTTCGAAGGAATCTGTGACGGCAAGTACGATCACCTGCCCGAGCAAGCGTTCATGTACGTCGGTGCGATCGAGCAAGCCGAAGAGCAAGCCAAGAAGATGGAGTCCAAGTAACCGATGTCCATTCGATGTGTCGTCGTCACGCCCGAACGAACCGAATTGGATCGGGAAGCTGACTTTGTAGCCTTGCCGATGTTCGATGGCGAACTGGGCGTTCAGCGCGGTCGTGCACCGATGATTGGCCGTCTCGGCTACGGTGTGTTGCGTCTGCAAACGGTCAGCGGACCCGAACGTTACTTCGTCGACGGGGGTTTCGCCCAAGTCGAGGATGACGTCGTGAACGTTTTGACCGGACGAGCGATCCCTGTGGATTTGCTCGACAATGACGAGGCCACCAAGACATTGGCGGAAGCACTGGACATGCCCAGCAGCACTCCCGAGCAAGCTCAAATCAAAGACGCCGCCGTGCGTCGAGCCCGCGGGCAACTGCGAGCCAGCCGCTAAGCTTCACCAAAGCTTCGAATCAGAAACAACATCCACACGTCAGTTCTCGCTGACGTGTTTTTGTTTGCGCCGAGTTGGACCTCTGAATCGTTGATGCCCAGCTTGATCAGCCTCCCCGGATCGTGGTTGGCACGATTTGGCTCCACCCCCGTAGCCGGATTCGCCAAGAATTCGGCCCGCTACCCCTACCACGCAACCAGTCGCGGAGTGACGGCATCCGAAAGCCTTGGGCTTTTAACCCAAGTTCATCCGTCGACACCCAGCCCCCCAAGTCGCGGAGCGACGACAGTTGTTCACCGCCCCGTCGCCAGGCGATCTTTCGTTTCAGACCCCCGTGCGATGGTTTTCAAAACCGATCGACCACTCCTGTTTCCTAGTAAGACACCACTCCCATCGGTCCTTCGTGAGCCGATCGATGGTGCTTGGCACCGGCTCCGCCGATCCGGTACCGAGAATGCTACCGTAGTACTCCGGTGCATAGAGATGGTTAAACTACCTCCGTCCCCTTTGTTCGGGCGCAAATCAAAGACGCCGCCGTGCGTCGAGCTCGCGGGCAACTGCGAGCCAGCCGCTAAGCTTCACCAAAGCTTCGAATCAGAAACAACATCCACACGTCAGTTCTCGCTGACGTGTTTTTGTTTGCGCCGAGTTGGTCTACGGAATCGTTGCGGCCCAATTGACCAGCCTCCCAGGATCTAGGTTGGCACGATTTGGCTCCACCACCGTAGCCGGATTCGCCAAGAATTCGGTCCGCTACTTCTGAATCGTTGCGGTGACGGCTCTGTCCGGGACGAACTCATGAACGACTCCAGAGGAATCCGGGGTATCAGCTCGTGGAGGAAGTCCTGAGTTCGTTGATGCCCAATATGACCAGTCTCCCCGGATCAAGTTTGGCACGATTCGGTTCCACCGGCACGAAACGTTGCCGCGGCAACCCCCAGCAGTTAGGATTCTGAGCACGGGAGTGAGTTGAGTGATATTGGTCAAACACCCCAACTCACTTACCCCGTATCATGCAATTTCCCGCGTACGACCCTACTGAGTAGGGTTGAATCTATTGTTCTGCCAAAGATCCGCTCAGGCGTGAAGACATGACCGTAGATCCGATTTCGATATTGAACTCGTTGCTGACTGCGAGGAAGCCGGTAGACAACAATCGACTTACGGTCGACGGGCTCGATGTCTATGCGATCGATGACGAACTCTCCACGCCCTTGGCCGTATCCGAGAGTTTCTTCGAGGGTGACCGCAGGGCAGCACATGGGCGAGTCGAGGCTGACTACCACGATCGATTCATGAAAGCCGTGAACGCGATTCACACCGTTTGGGGACCGCCTTGCTTCCAGTCTATCACTGTTCCGTCATTTCCCTACACTGACGATGAACCTAAGTCGTTCGAAGAAGACATGTATTGGCGTGGAGCCGTTGCATTGGCATACTGGCGCAAAGCTGGGCGTCTAGCGTACGTCTGTGTAGAGCATCAGGATGTGGAACTCCCGTACTGTCTTCTGCTTGGAACGAAGCCCGATGGCTCATACCAGGCAGAACCAATAAGCTGCTATGTGGTTTTTATAGTTTGGCAGTATAGCCGTTTCGGCGCGTACGTTCAGCGGTCACACTTTTAGTGCGTTTTCGAAGATCGAGTCTCCGCCCTGACG